>JAWXAX010000271.1 GCA_034439735.1 Rhodothermales bacterium
GCATGATGTGGTCGCCGGCGCCATCGCCCTCACCCTGCTTGCCATCGGCTGCCAACCCTCTGGCGACCCTGGGCTGCCGCTCCGCGCCGGCGACCACATCATGCTCATCGGCAACAACCTGTGCTCGCGCATGATGAACTACGGGCACTTCGAGACCGAACTGCAGGTCCGCTTCCCCGATAGCTTGCTCACCGTCCGCAACATGTGCGACGGCGGCGACACCCCCGGCTTCCGCCCCCACTCCGGCCGCAACGACCCCTGGGCCTTCCCTGGCGCCGAGCAGTTCCAGGCGGAAAACGCCACCCCCTCGGGCAGCGAAGGCCATCTCGAGAAGCCCGACGAATGGCTCACACGCCTCGGGGCGGATGTCATCCTGGCGTTTTTTGGGTTCAATGAATCCTACGCCGGCCCCGAAGGCCTCGCCAATTACAAAGCCGAACTGGACGCGTTCGTCAAACACACCCTCGCCCAGCGCTACAACGGCGAAACACCCCCGCGCCTCGCCCTCGTCTCCCCCATCGCCTACGAGGATTTGACCGACCGTTTCGACCTGCCAGACGGCTCAAGCGAAAACGCGAACCTGGCCCTGTATACCGATGCCATGCGCGAGGTGGCCGCCGCCAACCAGGTGTATTTCCTCGATGCCTTCGCCGCGTCGCGTGAGTGGTTCGAGGGTGGCGATGCGCTCACGATCGACGGCGTCCAGCTCAACGACACCGGCTACGCCCGCTTCGCCACGCTCCTCGCCGACGCCGTGTTCGGGAAGGTCCGCCCCGCCGCCGCGGCGAACCGCGACCTCGTCCGTGAAGCCGTGCTCGAGAAGAACTGGTTCTGGCACAACGACTTCAAGATCCCCAACGGAGTGCATGTGTTCGGCCGGCGGTACAACCCCTTTGGACCGGACAACTACCCGTTCGAGCTGGAGAAAATCCGCCAGCTGACGGCCATCCGCGATACCGCCATCTGGATGGCCACCCGCGGCGATCGGATGAACCTCGCCGCCGCGGACGCGAAGACACGTCCCCTGCCGCCCGTCGCCACCAACTACGAGGACCCGAACGGCGGCAACGGTTCGATGGAATACCTCTACGGCCAGGACGCGCTGGACCGCCTCACGGTGCCGGAAGGCTATAAAATCGATCTCTTTGCCTCGGAGGTCGAATTCCCGAACCTCGCGAACCCCGTCCAGATTTCCTTCGACAATAAGGGCCGGCTCTGGGTGGCCGTCATGCCCACCTACCCGCACTGGAAACCCGGCGACCCGAAACCGGACGACAAGCTGCTCATCTATGAGGACACGGATGGGGATGGGAAAGCGGATAAGGAGACCGTGTTCGCCGGCGGACTCCACATCCCCGTCGGGTTCGAGTTCGCGCCCGAAGGCGTGTACGTGTCGCAGGGTACCAACCTCGTCCTCCTCACCGACACCGACGGCGACGACCGGGCCGACTCAAAAGAGATCATCCTCAGTGGTTTCGACGACCACGACACGCACCACGTCATCAGCGCCTTCGCGGCCGACCCTTCCGGCGCCCTGTACATGGGCGAAGGCGTTTTTCTGCATACGAGCGTCGAAACGCCCTACGGGCCCGTCCGCGGCACCAACGGCGGCTTCTTCCGCTACAGCCCGCAACGGAAACACCTGGAGCGCGTCGCCCAGCTCTCCATCCCCAACCCGTGGGGCATCGCGTTCGACGAGTGGGGGCAGAACTTCTTCGCCGAGACCTCCGGGCCGGACGTCCGCTGGATGCAGCCGGGATCGGTGAAGCCGAGGTACGGCGAGGCCACGCATAAATCCAAAAACCTGATCGAGGAAGCCCATCGGGTGCGGCCGACGTCCGGACTTGAGTTTGTCTCGAGCCGGCACTTCCCCGAGGAGGTCCAGGGCGACCTCCTCATCAACAACACGATCGGGTTTCTGGGGATGAAAATGCACGCCGTGGCCGACGACGGCACCGGCTACGCTACCCGGCACCGGGTGGATCTCGTTACCTCCACCGACCCCAACTTCCGTCCGGTGGACATGGAGTTCGCGCCGGACGGCTCGCTGTATTTCATCGACTGGCACAACGTCCTCATCGGCCACATGCAGCACAACGCGCGCGATCCGCTGCGCGACCATGTCCACGGCCGCATCTACCGGATCACCTACCCGTCGCGCCCGCTCGTCGTGCCGGCGCCCGTGGACGGCGCCAGCATCGACCAGCTCCTCGAAAACCTCAAGCTGCCCGAATTCCGCACCCGCTACCGCACCCGCCGCGAGCTGCGCGAGTACCCGGCCGCCGAGGTGCTGCCGAAACTCAAAGCCTGGGTTGCCGCGCTCGACCCAACCGATCCTCGCTACGAGCACCACGTGCTTGAGGCGTTGTGGACCTCCTGGGGGCTGGACGCGGTGGATGAGGCCCTGCTCCGTCAGATGCTCCAGGCCAAGGACTTCCGCGCCCGCGCCGCCGCCGCCCGCGTGCTCCGGTACACGGGGCACCAGGTGGCCGACCAGCCGCAGCTGCTCATGGCCGCCGCCCGCGACCCACACGGACGTGTCCGCCTCGAAGCCATTGTCGCCGCCTCGTGGCTCGACCGGGAAACGGGCCTCGCCATCCTCAACGAAGCCGCGGCCTTCAAAGGCGCCAGCGATCTCGCCGCGGGCATCCCGGGCGAGACAGTCGCAGACGCCACGCTCGACGACTGGATGATCCATGCCTACACCACGGCCCTGGCCCACCTGAACGGCGAGTCCGTCCGCGCCAGCCCCGCGCCGGCGGAGGCGACCTCGCTGACGGGCGCCGATCTGGCGATCTTCACGAAAGGCAAGGAGATCTACGACCGCGAAGGCTACTGCATAACCTGCCATATGCCCGACGGCAAAGGACTTACCGCTTCGGGCTTCCCGCCGCTCGCCGGCTCTGAATGGGTCGTGGGCGATGAAGAGCGGCTCATCAAATTGACGCTGAAAGGGCTCTACGGCCCGATCGAAGTCATGGGGCAGTCCTACCCCGGCCTCGTCCCCATGACGCCGTTCGGCGGGCTGCTGAACGACGAGGAGATCGCCGCCGTCCTTACCTTTGTGCGCAACGCGTTCGGCAACCAGGCGCCTCCCGTGGCGCCGGCCACCGTCGCCCGTGTTCGCGCCGCCACCGCCAACCACACCGGATTTTATACCCCCGCCGAATTGTAATCGATATGCTCCAAGAAACCATCTCAAACGCCATAAAAGACGCCATGCGGGCCAAGGACAGCCTGCGCCTGAATGCCCTGCGCGGCATCAAGACGGCGTTCACCAACGAACTCGTCGCCACCAAGCGCACGCCGCAGGACACCCTGACGGACGACGAGGCGATCACCGTCATCGCGCGCATGACCAAGCAGCGGCGGGACTCCATCGATCAGTTCACGAAGGGCGGCCGGCTCGATCTCGCCGAGAAGGAAGCCGAGGAACTCGCCATCCTCGAAACCTTCCTGCCCACCCAGCTATCCCGCGAAGACGTGCTCCAGATCGTGAAGGCCAAACAGGCGGAGCTGGGCGTGACGGACAAGGCGAAAGCCGGCATGCTGATCGGCGCCCTGATGAAAGAACTGAAAGGAAAAGCAGACGGGAAGCTGGTGAAGGAGGTGGTGGAATCGCTGTTTGGGTAGGCGTAGAGACGCAAAATTTGTCAGGCTCCGTAGAGTTATGTCCAAGGAATGCGCTGCAAAGTTGTGACTCTGATTGCTTTGTCACGCAGCTCCGCATGCAGTTTTGGCTACTTCCTCATTTAATGCCGTCATCCCCCAGTCAGGCCGGGGGCAGGCTCCCGACCCCGATCGGGAAACGAAGGCTGGCTTGCCAGCCTGACTTACGGAGTAATCCATACAAGTTATAACGATGCACAAAACACTGCCCGGAACCGCAAGTGAGGCATTCTGAAATCTTCATGGATCCCCGCGTTCGCTTCGTATAAAATCGTCGGATCGGTACCAGGGCTCGTTTTCGGATTACTTGCTCGACGGTAACGTAACAAGAAACGTCGTCCCTGCCCCCTCCACGCTCTCCACGGCCAGCGTGCCGCCGTGGCCGCGGGTCACGATGTCGTAGCTCAGACTCAGCTCCAGACCCGTACCACTGCCAGCCGGCTTCGTCGTAAAAAACGGTTCGAAGATTTTATCCCGGACGTGATCCGGGATCCCAGGACCGTTGTCCGTCACCCGGATCACGGTTGCCCCCGCCACTCGCCGCGTCGAGACCGTAACGGCCGGCGTGTACGACGCTCCGTCCCGACGACGCCGCTCCTCCACCGCGTCGAACGCGTTGTTGAACAGATTCACGAGCACCTGTCCGATCTGCTGCGGGACGAGATCGACCTCGCCGGCCGCCGGGTCATACTCCCGCACAATGGCCACCTCGAAACCGGGCCGATGCGCCCGTACCCCATGGAAGGCCAGATCGACGTATTCGTTCACCAGGGTGTTGAGCGCCATCCGTTGCCGTTCACCCGAAGCCCCGCTGGCGTGGCGCATCATCGACTGCACGATCCGGTCTGCCCGCTGGCCGTGCTCGACCACGATCCGGGCGTTACGCTGCAGGTCCGTCAGCAGTTCATCGACCGGCGCGCCGGTATCCAGCGCCTCGCGCAGTTCGCCGGCGAGTTCGTCGTTCAGGCCGGCGAAATTGGTGATGAAGTTGAGCGGGTTTTTGATCTCGTGGGCGATGCCGGCCGTCAGCGCGCCCAGCGAAGCCAACTTTTCCTGCTGGATGAGCTGCTGCTGGGTGGTCTTGAGCTGGGTGTAGGCTTTTTCGATCTCGTGAGCCTGCGCCAGCTCGCGCTCGCGGGTGCGCTCGCGCTCTTGCAGGACGATCCGGCGGCGCTGGAGACGGTCGACACCAAATACCATGGCCGTCAGGATCAGGCCGTACAGGATGTAGGCCCAGGTCGTGCGCCACCAGGGTGGGAGGATACGAAAGTGAACGGTCGCCGGCGCACTCCAGTCGCTGCCTCCGTTGGCCGCCCGGACGGAAAAGGTGTAGTCGCCGGGGTCAAGATTGGTATAGCGCGCAGAGCGTGCTTCCCCGACGTTCTGCCAATCCTGCTCGTAGGGCTCAAGACGGTACTGGTGCCGATTGCGCTCGGGATGGGTATAGTAGAGTGAAGCGTATTTCAGGGAAACGTCGTTATCGTCGAAGGCGATCTCGTAGGGCGCATCAACTCGGTCCGAAGCGACGAGGCCCGGTATCAACGATCGATCGAGTGCGCTTATGTCCGTGATGGCGAGATCGATCGATGCCGTACGCTCCTGGTCCTTTTTGGGGTCGAAGAAAAGCAGCCCGGCGATTCCTCCAAACACTAACGTACCGTCCCGACGCATCGTGGCATCGAGGTCGGCAAACTGCGGGAGATAACCGTCAGCTATTGTGTAATCTTTCAGGGATCGATATCCGGGTCGATAGCGCCACAAGGACAGACTCGTGGCCAGCCAGAGATCGCCGTCACCATCTATTCTCAGATGAAGAATCGTCGCCTGTTTGAGAGCCGTTGAGGCCAACGCAAGACTGAAGTCTTCGTCTGAAGACGGATCCAAGCGGTACAAGCCCCGAGATGCGGCTACCCAGATCAGACCGTCCGGCCCCAGGGCCATGTCGTGAATGTCCTGACCGGTCAGAAACAGGGACGGATTGCCCATGTCCGATACGATACGAACAAGGCCTCGGACCTGCCCTTGCGCGAGTGCTGGTTTGCTAATCCACAACGCTCCTGATCCATCTCTAAGAAATCGAGCGCGACCGGTCTTCGACCCATCCGAAAAATTGGAGAGCGCATCGGGCTGATCCCATACGAGTCGATCGGTGTCGAAACGATAGATCCCGTTGCCTGAAGACACCCATACCCAGGGCTGCACGGAATCGACAAATAGGCTAGTCAGATTGTTCGCTTCAATGGCGTGGCCTTCGGCTTCCACAAGGAAATAGGAGAAAGTGGATGTGGAGGGATCGAATCGATTGAGCCCACCCCCTCTTGTTGCTATCCAGATTATGCCGTTCTGATCCTGCCCTATGTCGCTAATCCAGTTATGGTTTGGTCCGCTATGCCCTAGCGGATCAACTGGGAAAAACGTTTCAAAACCGGTGCGATCCCGTCGGATCAGCGTATGCGGATAGGGGGCCGTCCAGAGATTCTCCGCCGCATCTTCGAAAACGTCCCAGTTGTTATGGAACTGCTCATCGACCACGAAAGGACTAGACCGAGGTGTGGCCAGTAACACGCCGGCGTCCAGCGAGCTGATCCAGACCACCCCATCTTGTGTGCGGTACAGCCGCCAGGTATTGACGAATTCGGAAGCGACGGGACGGACGGCTTCTAAGAATTCAGTTCGAGACGCGGGCGGCGACCCGATAGCCATGTGAAAGACGCCAGTCCCATACTCCGAGATGAGTAGATCGCCTTCCTGTCCTTCGAGTAGATCGACAACCCACTGATTTCGTGACCCCGGTATGCCCAGTCTGGAGAAACGATCCTCGGCGGATTCGTAGAGATACAACGCATTCTCTGTACCTATCCACATCTGCGCACTAGAGTCTTGCAGCAGGGCAAAGACGCGGCTGTCATCCATCCCTTTCGCACCATGGCCGAGATACGTACGAAACGTTCGCCGATCTCGACTGAATCGTATCAATCCACCGTCCTTCTTGTAACCGCCCACCGCGCCTGTCGCTACCCACAAATCACCCTCTCGATCCTCCAAAAACTCCCATACCTGCACCTGAAGAAAACCATTTGTTGCAGGATCAGGAACAAAATGCTCGAAAGCTTCGATCCCCTTTCGACGGTAGTTGATGTGCCCGGCGTTTGCGCCCACCCAAAGTGTACCGTCCCGATCCTCGTATAGCGCCGTCACACTGTTGTGGCTCAACGACCCGGGATCGTCAGGTTCATGTACGAAACGTTCGAAAGAATCAGACGAGGCATCGTACCGATTGAGGCCGTGGCTATACGTACCCACCCAGAGCGTGCCCCCGCGATCCACGAGCAGCGTTTCGCATCCATTGTCGCTGAGCGAATGGGAGTCCTCCGGGTCGTGCCGGTAAAAGACGGATTCCCAGCCGTCATAGCGCACCACGCCTTCGGCCGTGCAGATCCACATGAATCCATGGTGATCCTGGACGACTTCCGTGACGCGGTTGCCCAGCAAACTGCCGTCTTCCACCGATAGCCGGCGCGTCTCGTAGTCCTGTGCTTGAACAGGTCGAAGATGGGCAATGGCCACCCAAACAAGTAACCCGATTACGAACGCTTTACGGCTCATACCCTACCCCTGTACGGCAACGCCCGCACCGTCAAATCGGGCCTTCGTGATGCGCCGACGCACCCCTCCACAGGGCACATGACGCGAACGGGCTCGGCGCCTTGATCCTCGCCCAGCAGCGTCATGGGTCCCAGAATAACGCGCTCTGACCAATCGCGTACCGTCAAAACGTACATCACAGACTTCATACCTTACACCCAAGTATCTAGAATTGATATTACGTAGGACCCACCCGGCTATATCACGACTTCGGCCGTTGATCTCGGATCATCGCCTTGATCCGTTCTTTCAGCGCGCCGAAATCGATCGGCTTCGTCAAGTAGCCGTCGCAGTTGCATTCTTCAGCCTTCTCGCGGTACGAGTCGCTCCCGTAGGCCGTCATCATGCAGACCGGAACAGGGGGCGGCTCCGCCTTGATCCGGCACAACAGCTCCAACCCGGTCATTCCCGGCATGTTGATGTCGCTGAGCACCAGCACGACATCGGTTTTACCCTGGCGTTCGAGCACTTCCAGGGCTTCTTCTCCGGAAAAAGCAAAGAGTAAATCGAGTTCGCCCTGGCGCATTTCGCGTCGGAACTGTTGCCGGAAAAGGAATTCCACGTCGCGCTCGTCGTCGACTACCAGGATGTTCAGGGCCATGAGATTTCAGGGTTCCGGGTTCAGGGTTCTGGGTTCAGAGTTCCGGGTAAGCGAACCTGTATCGCGCGATCACCCGGAACTCCGAACCCGGAACACGACGACCGCATTCGGCAATTTCAACACGAAACGCATAACGTGCAACGCCGTAACGTGTAACGTCAATTCGTAACGAATCACCCCCGATACCGCAGCGCCAGCACCGTCAGGTCGTGCGCGAGCGGGGTGTCGCCGGCGTGGTCCATCACGGCCCGTACGACAGCGCGGATGAGACGGGCCGGCTCGGCGTCGTGGTCCTCAAGGAGCCGGGCGGCCAGCCGCTCGGCCGAGAACGCGCGGCCCTGGGCATTCAACGCACGGGTGACGCCTTTGGTGACCAGAAACAGCCCATCGCCCGGGCGGAGGGACAACTGGCGGGTCGGGTAGTCGTACACGGGCTGTCGCCAGATGGGCGGCGCGGCATCCGCGTCGTCGAGCGGCTCGACACGGCCGCCAGCCGCAAGCACATACGGAGCGGGGTGCCCGGCGTTGGCGTACTCGACGATGCCCGAGGCGGGGTCCAGCACGCCGTAAAACACGGTTACGGCCTGGTCCGAAAAACCCTCCGGGAAAAGAAGTCGGTTCATCGCCGACAGGCAGGCGCCAGGGGAATCGTATTGCCGGCCGGCGCTCTTCAGGAACGTGTGGCTCATGGCCATGAAGAGCGCGGCCGAGACCCCCTTGCCGGCGGCGTCGCCCATGACGAAGCCGAGGCGACCGTCGTCCCACTCAAAAAAGTCGTAAAACGTCCCGCTCACGTCCCGCGCCGTCGTCGTGAACGCATACACGCCCACGTTTTTCCGTTCGGGAAACGAAAGCGGTAGGATGGCCTCCTGGATGCGTCGCGCCACTTCCATTTCTTGCTGGATGGCGGCCACCTGTTGCTGGGCGCGCCGGGCCTTGCGATGCAGCTGCAAGTCTCGCCAGGTTTTTTCGATGGTGATTTCCAGGTCGCTGAAATCGATGGGTTTGGTGATAAAATCGAACGCGCCCCGGTTCATGGCCGTGCGGATATTTTTCAGATCTCCGTAGGCCGACACCACCACGGTTTTCAGGCTGCGGTCCGACTCTCCCAATCGGGCCAGCAGTGTGAGGCCGTCCATCCTGGGCATGTTGAGGTCCGTCAACACAAGCGAGATTTCAGGATCGGCCTCGACGGCGCGGAGCGCCTCCTGCCCGTCGCCGGCGAACGTGAAGCTCCATGCGCTGGCGACCAGTTGACGGCGGAATTTCTGCCGCATCAGCAGCTCCATCTCGGGCTCGTCGTCCACCACGAGGATTCTCACAGGGCCACTCTCCGGGCCGGCGAGAATCGGTTCCGTCTCGCCCCAAGCGGGCGCCTCGGACTCGAGCACGGCGTGGGCGAGCGCCGAACGGTCGGCAAACCGCTGCTGGACCGATTTGAGGTCTCGAATCAGTTCCTCCATCGACGCATACCGGGCGTCGGCGGGTTTTGAAAGGGCCTTCTCGATCAGGCGCGCCAGCTGAAGCGGAACGCCGGCGCGCAACCCCGTCACCGGCTGGGGGTCCACGTTCAGCACAGCGTACAACGCGGCGTGCCGGTAATCGCCCGGAAACGCGCGTTCGCCGGCGATCATCTCGTACAACACAGCGCCCAGGCTCCAGATATCGACCCGATGATCGATCGTTTCCCCCCGGGCCTGCTCGGGCGCCATGTAGGCCGCGGTGCCGAGGAGTGTACCGATTCGCGTGATGCGCTCGCCGCCAGAAAACCTCGCAAGCCCGAAGTCGAGGATCTTGACCCGGTCGTTGCCAACGACCATGATGTTCGCCGGCTTTATGTCTCGGTGGACGATCCCGCGCAGATGGGCGTGCGCCAGGCCTTCCGCGGTCTGCACGGCGAGGTCGAGCGCTACATTGATCGGCAACGAGCCGCCGGCGAGCCGGGCGTCCAGCGTCTCCCCATCGTAATACCCCATGACGATGAAAAAATGGCCATCCGCCGTCTCGTTGACCTCGTACACCGTGCAGATGTTGTCGTGGTCGAGGGCCGAGGACGCGCGCGCTTCCTGCATGAATCGGCGTCGGGCCTGCTCATCTTCCTTCAGCAGCGGAGGCAAAAACTTGAGGGCCACCGTGCGATGCAGTCGGGTATCCTCCGCCTTGTACACCACGCCCATCCCACCGCTGCCGAGATGCTGAACGACCCGGTAATGGGCGACATCCTTCCCGACCAACAGGAAAGGATCGGGCGAAAAGTCGCCGGAGACCTGATTCCCCGCGGCTTTACCCTGATCTACTTTTTCCAGACCGCGGAATTTTGGAAAGCGGTTGGCGTCCAGCCGTTTGAAGTACGCCGGCGCCTGCGAATACGCCGCCAGGATCGCCTCCACCTCGGCCCGGAGCCCCGTATCCGAGCCGCACGCCTCGTTCAGGAAATCAACACGCTCCTCGGGCGGCAGCGCCAGGACGCTAACGACCAGTTCACTCAAATCATGCCAGCTTTCGGAGTCCATCTGTGCGGGCCGTGAAGCAACGTTGTGTTTGGCTGTAGGGGCACGAAATGGTGTGTCCGCCTATCGCTTCCCCACGGCATAACATACGGTCCTGCCGCGATCATCACAATGTCGTGAGGGCATGCCGCCTGAATTCAGACTCGCCGTACCAAAAAAAGGCCGGCCCCCGCACTGCGCGTGGGCCGGCCTGTTACGCTTTTTGTAGCAGATCAAATCACATCGACGACGGCGGCACAATGCCCTTGATGCGCATGTACGTCACCAGGTTGCCGTAGTGCTCGTAGTTGTGCGCAGAGTTGAAGGCCATGATCGCCGAGGCGGCCATCTCCATCCCGAAGAGGTTCTTGATCTCGGCGCCGGACGCGTCCGTCATGCCACCGTACACGCCCGAGCAGTAATCAAACGCCGTCTTGAGGGCGGCGACGATCTGCGGCTTCGTCGTGGCGGTTTCCTCGTAGTTCTCCTTGGCGGGGCTCTCTTCGCCTGCGACCGTCGAGCAGAAGGCGAACTGAGCGTTGGCGACGTGGGCCAGGATCTGGCCGGCCGTGCGCACGTCCTCGGTGGGCTTGAAACTGTATAGCGACTCGTCCATCATGTCGGCGGCTTTCATGATGTTGTTCGCCGTGATGTCGTGGAGGCCTTTCAGCGAACCCGTAACGGGTCCTTCTTGCGCATTCGCGATGGTCGGCAGCGCGAAAACGAGCGCGAACAGGAATGCTTGGGCGCGAAGTGTTTTCATTGGATGGGTAACCCTCAGTATGGCTTGTCGTGGCAATACGCGGCGGAGACGCGACCCTCGCCCTCCACCATCGCGTGGCCAAACATACGCTCTACATACGCTTAGGTTCGTAACTGCCTACTCCGCTGTCGGCGCTCAGGCCAGGATCGACTCGATGACGCGGCCGGGTATGTCCCGCGTGTCGTCAAAGACACGTATCCCGCGCCTGATGCGGACTGGGTTCAGATGGAGTTCTGACCGGAGACACACACGAGGCAGGCGATTATACATAAGGTTCAGACAAAGGCTTGCGCACCGTCGCCCATATTGCTATCTATATAGACATTCTTCGTTACACTAATCCCCGGCCATGAACGACAGCCTGACAGCGGCCGCGGACGTACGAGCCAGCACGTGTGCGACGCCACCTTCTACCGGACTTATGGGCGAACGCGAGCTGCTGCGGGCCAGTACGCAGTTGAAGGCCCTCGCTCATCCCGTGCGCCTCCGGATGGTAGAGCTCATCCAGGCCCATGGCGGTGAGATCTGCGTGTGCGCCTTCGAGCAGCATGTTGAGGTGAAGCAGCCAACCATCTCACATCACCTCAAAATCCTTCGAGAGGCAGGGTTGCTGCGGAGCCGGCAGGAAGGCACATGGGTCCACCACAGCCTGGAATCCTCCGCCTTCCAAACCCTGAAAAGCCTTCTGGCGACGCTGGCCAGCAGTTGACTGGCTCCCTTTACTGGCTCTCTTTTTTTGCTCCCATATATCGATAACTATCGATTCAATAACCCCATTACCTGACTAACTACCATGACCATCAAGATACCCGGCCCGGGATGTGGAAATTGCCGCAATCTGGAGCGGAACAGCCGCGAGGCGCTCGGCATGCTGGCGCTGTTTTTCTCCGCGCCGGCGCTCTCGATCATGGCTCTCGGTTACACGTTCAATCTCACCTTTTAGGACGCTCTCGAGGGTCCCCCTACTCCCATCCCACCTACTGAACGCGTGGAACTCCAACCCGGCGCCTGGCGCGCCTACCTTGCCGAACTCATCGGCACCTTCGCCCTGGTCTTCGCCGGCACAGGAGCTATCGTTGTCAACGAGGTGTCAGGTGGCGCCGTCACCCATGTGGGGATTGCGCTTACGTTCGGGCTCGTCGTCATGGCCGTCATCTACGCCATCGGTGAGGTCTCGGGCGCCCACCTGAACCCGGCCGTCACGCTCGGCTTTTTTGTCGCGGGTCGTTTTCCGGGGAATCGCATCGCCCCCTACATAATGGCACAGTTCATCGGCGCCGTCGGCGCCAGCGTTACGCTACGTCTGCTTTTTCCTGCCGAGGCCTCGTTGGGTGCAACGCTGCCAGCCGGGGCACCGATGCAGAGTTTCGTTTTCGAGTTCATCCTCACCTTCTTGCTCATGTTTGTCATCCTCTGCGTGGCCATCGGGGCCAGAGAGCAGGGACTCATGGCCGGCGCGGCCATCGGAGCGACCGTCGGCCTCGAGGCCCTCTTCGCCGGCCCCATCTGCGGCGCTTCGATGAACCCGTTCCGATCCCTCGCGCCGGCGCTCGTAGCCGGCGAACTCACCCACCTGTGGATCTACCTCACCGCCCCGGTGCTGGGCGCCATGGCGGCCGTCATCGCCTACCGCGGGGTCTATGGTGCATCCACACAGCCGACGATCTGATGGCCTCCATGTTCTACCCTGCCGTCCGGCAAACCATCGACGCCCTGCTCGCCCAAGCCGACCTCATTCCGGCTGAACGCAAGGCGGCCCTCGACACCCTGACCGACTACATCACCCGGAGACGCGCACAGGGTGGACCCGTCCAACTCGTGTTTATCTGCACCCACAACTCGCGCCGGAGCCATATCAGCCAGATCTGGGCCGCGACAGCCGCGGCGTATTATGGGCTGGAGGACGTGCGGTGTTATTCGGGCGGGACCGAGGCAACCGCCTTTAACCCACGCGCCGTGGCCGCCATTAGGCGCGCCGGCTTCCAGATAGAAAACCCCGGCGGTCCTAACCCTCCTTACCGTGTCCTCTTCGCCGCCGATGCGCCGGCGGTGGAGTGTTTCTCGAAGATATACGACGACCCCACCAACCCGCACTCCGACTTCGCTGCCGTCATGACCTGCTCCGACGCCGACGCCAACTGCCCGTTTATCCCCGGCGCCACTCGGATTGCCCTCACATATGAGGACCCCAAGGCGGCCGACGATACATCGCAAGAAACCGCTCGGTATGATGAAAGGGTACGGCAAATCGGCCGCGAACTGCTCTGGGCGATGGGGCGGGTCTGACGTGCCGGCCGTGTCAGTGCTGCCCCTGCGCGTGGCTTCCGTGATCGGCTAGCTGGGCGCCGAACCAGGCGTGGAGGGCCGTAATACGCGCGGGGTCCTCGGTGGTGTACAGGACTTCGCATCCGTTGGTCAGCGCGGTGTAGGCGATCTGAATCCGGTCGTGCCCCATAACGAGTTCGTGGAGACCGGCCATCTGCTCGCCAGCATATAAAGCACAACAGCCGCCTACCGGATGGGTGGACGGCTGTTGGGGTTGTGCGCCCGGGAAGATTCGAACTCCCGACCTTCTGATCCGTAGTCAGACGCTCTATCCAGCTGAGCTACGGGCGCGTGGTAGTGTCCTGGGTATCGATGTAGAGCGGGACGCATAATAATGCGGTCGTGCCGGCTCTGCAAACGAAGGACCGATGAAACGTGTGTGAGCTTGCATCGGTTTCCTGACGCCGGCTCTCACCCCCCATCCGCGGGGAAGATCCCCGAGCCGGCGAGAAAATAGAAGTGATTCGTCGGCCCGTGACCCCGCCCGATCGGCAGGCCGTGACGGATGGCCTCCGTGACATACCGCTTCGCCCGCCCGACCGCTTCCTCCATCACAAACCCGCGCGCCAGCAAGGCCGCAATCGCCGAGGCATACGTGCACCCGGTGCCGTGGGTGTGCGGCGTATCGATGCGGGGGGTGCTGAACTCGGTGAACACGGCGCCGTCGTACAGGATGTCGATCGCGTCCGTCTCCCCTTCGAGGTGACCGCCTTTCACCAGTACATACGCCGGACCCATGGCATGGAGCCGGCGCGCAGCCTCGCGTGCGTCGTCGGCGGTGCGAATCGAACGTCCGGTGAGATGGGCCGCCTCGTGGGCATTCGGGGTGAGGAGGGTAGCCAGCGGAAAAAGATCCGAGATGAGCCGCCCCGTGGCGTCGTCGCTGATCAGCTTGAAGCCAGTCGTAGAAATCATGACGGGGTCGACGACCAGCGGCTTCGCCGCGCGATGGCGAAGTGCGCCGGCGACAACCTCGATGATCGCGGCCGACGACAACATGCCGGTCTTCACCGCGCCGATCGCGATGTCGTCAAATACGGCGTCCAGCTGCGCCTGGATGAGGTCGACCGGTAGATCAAACGCCCGCGTCACGGCCACGGTGTTCTGGGCCGTGATGGCCGTCAGCACCGACGCCGAAAAGACACCGTGCGCCTCCATGGCCTTGATGTCCGCCTGAATCCCCGCCCCGCCCCCGGAGTCGCTGCCGGCAATCGTCAGGGCCACTGGCTTGGTAGTGTGTCGCTGGTTTTCCATCATTCCCCAATCGCTATTCGCTAATCGTCTGTTCACTACTCGCTAATCCGATATCTTCTGACCGCCGCTTCCACATCGGCCTCCCCCAGAATCCCCGACACCACCGCCACGCCGTACGCGCCGGCGGAGCGGCATTCGGCTACCCGTTCCGGCGTCACCCCGCCGAGGGCGAATACCGGCAGGGCGACCGCGGCGCAGCAGGCGGCCAGGGCATCGAGGCCCGCAGCCGAAGCGCCGGGCTTGCTTGTAGTGGGATAAACCGGGCTAAAAAAGAGATAGTCGGCGCCCTGCGTCTCCGCCGCCCGGGCGTCGGCGAGGGTGTGGGCCGAGTAGCCAATCCACACATCCGGACCCAGTACGCGGCGCGCGTGCTCGACCGAGGGACCGCGGCTCCCCAGATGCACGCCGGCCACGCCGGAGCCGGCATATTCGGCCCTCGTATTCACCGAAACAAACACGGTCGGATCGATGCGCCGCACGAGATCGCCCACGGCCACGCCGAAGGAACATGCATCGGCGGCATGGTCCCGCAACTGTACCCAGCCAATGCCGGCCGAGACGGCCTCGATTACCCGTTCCTGGATCGCAGGATCTGTAAACCGATCGGCCACGAGCACCGTCCTCGGCAGCCGACCACCGAGCAGACGTTCACCACTCAACGGGATGCGCCCCCAACGTCTATCCGGCCTTCTTCCGGCGACGATGCCTTTGCATAAAATCGGCGCGGGATCCGGCCGGCGCGGTACGCCTCGCGGCCGGCGATGACGGCGTGCCGCATCGCCGAGGCCATCGTAACCGGGTGCTGCGCGTTGGAGATGGCGGTATTGAGCAGGATGCCGTCATAGCCCAATTCCATCGCCTTCGCGGCGTCGCTGGCGGTGCCGATGCCGGCGTCGACGAGTAGCGGGACGTAGTCGATCAGGTCCCGAATCAGGCTCAAGTTGTAGGGGTTGACAAGCCCCATACCGCTCCCTATAGGCGAGGCCAGCGGCATCACGGCCGCACACCCCATGTCGGCCAGCTTACGGCAAGTGATGGGGTCGTCGTTGCTATACGCCATGACGGTAAATCCGTCGTCAATCAACGTTTTTGCGGCCTTGAGCAACTGCTCTACATCCGGCATCAGCGTCTCGTGATCGCCGATCACTTCCAGTTTGATCAGATCGGTTTCCAACGCCTCGCGCGCGAGCTGGGCCACGAGCACAGCCTCCTTCGCCGTATAACAGCCGGCCGTATTCGGCAGCAGCCGGTATCCATGGGAGCGTAGCAGATCGAGCAGACTCTCCTCCCCCTGATCCGCGAGATTCACCCGCCGGATCGCCACCGTCACTAGCTCCGTCTTCGCCGCCGCCAGGGCATCGAGCAATACCTGGAGGTTCGGATACCCACTGGTGCCCAAAAGCAGCCGTGAAGTAAACACGTACTCGCCCACCCGAAAGGAGTCGGTGTCGCCTACGATCAGCCGATCATGAGTCATCATCTCTTACCTTACCTCTCCCTTTTCACTTTCCACTTTCCACTTTTCACTTTCCACCTTTCACTTCCCTTTTCCCTTTTAACTTTTACCTTTTAACTTTTCGTTCATCCTCCTTGCCGCGCCGTCACAATCTCCACCCGGTCGCCGGCCTGGAGCACCGTCGCCCCCCATTCGGAGCGGCGGACGATCTCGTCGTTGATGGCGACGGCCACGCCGCGCGCGTCTCCCGGTGAAATCCCAAGGTCGCGCAATACATCCGGCAGCCAGGTGTCGGGTGCGATCGTACGGTCGGTTCCGTTGATGCGGACGGTTAGGATGTCGGTCATGGCTTCAGGCAACGATTTAGTCATCCCCGCGCAGGCGGGAAACGAGCGAAGCGACTTACGAAACAATCCAGCCATCAGACTGGCATTTTTCTGGGTCCCCGCCTGCGCGGGGATGACTTGCTCCTTACGCAATACGCAAATCTCAGCAGTTTCTTAAACGCTCTAAAACCTCAACGGCGAAAACGGCTCCAGCCAGTGGGATGTTTCCCCTTCGAGGATGAGCCGGCTCATCTCGTGTGCGGTGATCGGGGTAAAGAGGATGCCGTTGCGATAGTGCCCGGTGGCGAACAGGACGCCCGGCGCGGCGGATGCCCCCAGCAGCGGCAGATGGTCTCGGGTGCCGGGCCGCAGGCCGGCCCAGGTTTCCGTCACGGCTAGATCCATGATCCCGGGCACGGATTCCCAGACGCCTTCCAACAACTTGCTCATCCCGCCGGCCGTGACGCGGGTGTCGAACCCCATCTCCTCCACCGTCGCCCCTATGAGTAGCCGGCCAGAGCTTTTGGGGGCGATATAGGCCCGGGGGGACCACACGACGTGGCGCAACCCGAAAGGCGGCTCCATCTGCACCTGGATGATCTGCCCTTTTACGGGCCGCACAGCCGGCCGCGCCTCCGGAGCGAGTCCGTCTACCTGGCGCGACCACGCGCCCGCCGCTAGCACCACCGTCCGACCCACGAGCCGCTCACCCGAGGCCAGGACAACGGCCGGCGCCGTATCATCCGGCGCGATAGACGCCACCGCCGTGTGTTCCAACAAAGTGCCGCCGTGTTTGAGGAAGCCGGCCTTCAGCGCCTCGACGAGCAGCCGGTTGTCGACCTGGTGATCCCCGGCGGCATAGACCGCGCCGGCCAACGCCGGCGCCAGAAACGGCTCGCGGTCCAGCGCCTCGGATCCCGTCAGCCACTCGACCTCCAGCCCCTCACTTTTCTGAAACTGGTAGACCCGCCGCAGGGCCTCCAGGCTGTCCCGGTCCGGCGCGATGTGCATCGTACCCTCCGTCCGATAATCGACACGCATGCCAGTGTCCGCCTCCAGGTCGCGCGCGAAGCCTGGCCAGCGCGCCATGCTTTCTTTCCCGAACAAATAAATCGGCTGATCCTCGAATCCCATCTCGGTCTGGGGCGCCAGCATGCCGGCGTTGAGCCACGACGTCCCACGGCCGGCCTCGCCGCGCTCGATGACAACGACCGGGCAGCCCGCGCGCGCCAGCTCCCGACCGATCGAGAGCCCGATGACGCCGCCGCCGATGATGAGGACTGGGTTGAGC
>JAWXAX010000272.1 GCA_034439735.1 Rhodothermales bacterium
CGATACCCGCTCTTGTTTGGCGATGTAGGGGAGGAAGACCTAATCGCATCGGCATTTTTCTGGCTTTCGGGATGGCAGGAGCACACCGGGCCGGCCCGGGACGTGCACGGTCGTTTCCCCTACGAGGCCTCGCTGCAGGCTCTTTGGGGCACTGCGTGTGATCCGGCGGTGGATGTCTACCGCGTCATCCTCGGGGAGCGTCTCGCGCGGGCCGGCTTTGTGGCGATACCCACGCGTTGGGCGGGCCGAAACTGGGCGTTTTGCGCGACGCACGACGTGGACTATCTCCGGAAGTGGCGCCCGGGGATCGTGTTTCGGGAGATGGTGGAATACCCGATCCTGAACCGGCGCGGGGTTGGGCCCGCCGAGCGCTGGGCGAGGCTGCAGGCGTCCGTGCGGCAGGCGGCCACCGGCCGGGACCCGTTCCGGGCGGCGCTCGGGCGGATGGTGGACGTGGTGCTGGCGCACCGGGGCCGCGCCACGTATTTCTTCAAAGCCGGCGCCCACGGCCCGCACGATGTCGCGTATTCACTGAAGGGTTCGTTTATTCAGACCTTTTTTGCCCGTCTGCGCCGAGAGGGATTCGAAATTGGGCTGCATCCCAGTTACCATGCACACGACCATCTGGGCCTGATGCGGGAGGAGCGGGATCGGCTGGCCGCGGCCACCGCCGTGCGGCCCGCCTCGGTGCGACAGCATTATCTGCGCCATGAGGCCGCGCGTACGCCGGCGCTCCAGCTGGACGCCGGTTTTGAGCTCGATTCCACACTCGGATTCTCAGTCCACGAGGGGTTTCGCCACGCTACCTGCCACCCCTTCACCCAGTTCGACATCGCTGCCAACACCGAGCTGCCGCTCTGGGAGATCCCGCTCTGTATGATGGAAGCGGCCCTGTTCAACCGCCGCGGTCTCTGTGTCGACGAAGCCGTAGCGGTGTCGCGCCGGCTGATCTACACCTGTCGGCGCTTTGGAGGTGTCTGCGTGATGTTATGGCACAACACGCTGTGGGATGAAGTCGAATTCCCGGGCTGGGGGCGCCATTTCACCGACACCCTCGACGCCGCCGTGGAAGCCGAAGGCTGCCTCACGAGCCTTCATATGGCGCTGGATGCGTATCGGTGAATGGTTGGCCGGTTGGCAGGTTGCAGGTTGGCAGGTTGCAGGTTGGCAGGTTGCAGGTTGGCAGGTTGCAGGTTGGCAGGTTGCAGGTTGGCAGGTTTCTGCTCCCGATAAACCTGCCAACCTGGTAACCTGCAACCTGCCAACCTCTTCTGGCCTGGTAATTGCGGATGAGGGCTTGGGTAAGCCATTCCCCATGAAACAAGATTATTTTCCAAGCGTCGGGCGAAAATCTGAGGAGAGGCCCGGCGGGAACGAACGACACGGGTAGCTGACGCCACGAGACGCTTGCGGGTACACCCGCGGGTGGGTTCGTGCGCCTGGGCCGCGATGATCGTTTAGATAGATGACACTCAAACTGAGACAGCCTGCCTGATGTAGCGTTGCACGATCGACGGCGCCAACGGCTGCTCCCCATTTAGAACAGATTCGTATCTCATGAGAACGCCAGGTTATTTGTTGCTGCTGCTCGTTACGATGCTGGGGTGCAACACGACGGAACGTATTGTCAGTTTGAACGCCGACAGCGCGGCTATGGCGCCGGCCTACAATGCAACTGATCTCCGCGCTCGCTACCCATCTGCTCCGGGTGTGTATGTCACGTACGACCATACATTGGAGCACAACGTCAGTATCGCGTTTACGAGTACGATCCCGCACTGGCGCTTCTTCGAGGTGATGCAGCGGTCGATGGTCGTGTTGGACCCAACGTCCGAGCTGGTAAACACGTTTCGCCTGGAAGTCCAGCCCGGCGATCGGTTGCAGCGCCTTTCGGTCACGTTGCAGGCCCCGGGAAGCGGCGGACAGACATTTGATCGGGAAGACCTGAACGAGCAGCCGGCGCCCGGGGGCGGCACCTTTTATTCGATGCTCTACGGTAGCATCGCCGCCGGCACGGTCATCACCGAGTTATACGAAATCTCTCGCGGAAATCTGGAGAAAGACCCGCCCGTGTACCACGACATCCCGCTCCAACATGGGCTGCCCGTCGAGGCGCTGCATGTGCAGTACATCTACCCGATGTGGTGGCAAGTGCAGGTGAAGCAGTTGGGTGCGGGTCAGGATCTGCCCTACCAGCGCATCGAGGATGCCGACCGCCGGAAGATTGTGCTCCAGTACCAGGCGCAGCAAGTGGCGGCGTTTCAGCCGTCGAATACGATCTTTTTTAAAGAAGTCGCGCCGTATTTCCAGATCCAGGTCACCAACATGTCCATGGGGAGCGCCGTGCGGTATCGGGCGCCAGAGGACTGGGAGACCCTCGGGGGGACCTATGCTGATTACGCCGGCAAGCTCAAGTCGCGCGACGAGCGCGAAGTGCGCGACATCACACGCCAGGCCACCGGTACCCTCGCCACGCAGCGCGACAAGGTGAGCGGCGTGTTGCGCTACGTGGCCGACAACATTACCATCAACCCGAACACGCGCGACCGGGGCATCGAGACGATGTTGTCGCGCCGCGAGGGGAACGCCTTCATGGTGAACGAACTGGCGCATGCCATGCTTGTGGAGGCCGGCCTCGACGCCGAGTACCTCGTGCTGCACAGTGCCCGCGACGGCTTCTTCGACCCGAGCTTTTATTCCGAGCGGCAATTCCAGGTGCCGGCGCTGAACGTCTTCGCGGATGGGACGGAGTATGTGGTGGTGCCCGGGGTGATGCGAACGGTAGAGGATCCACTGCCGGTGGAATTTGTAGGGCAGACGGCGATGGTGATCACGCGGGATGGTTTTGGGGGATTCACCGAGCTGGGCGGCGACCGCCTGGCGTCCGTCAGCCCGATTCCCGTGGGTAGTCCCTCGCGCCCGATCGTAGAACCGACGCCGATGGAGTCGCCGCCCATGGATCCGCCGGCCCGGGATCAGGCCGTCGTCGATCCGGCCATCGACGCGCCGGCGCCCATCATCGATCGCCCGGGTCCAGAGAATCAGCCCGTCGACACGCCAGCCATCCAACCCGTGCCGCGCCCGGTTGCCGGTGAGGGGGGGATCGTGGGGCAGCCGATCGGCTCGCGCCCGAGCGTGACGCCGCCGCCGGCCCAGATCGAGGCCCCGCCCGTGCAGATCGTCCCGCCGCCGCCGGCCGCCACATCCTCGGCGCCCGCATGGATGGGCTCCATTGACCGCTCCGCCCGGGGCTGGACGTGGGTGATCGGCTCGAAGACGACAGTCGAGGAAGCCGAGGCCGTCGGCAACGAGTACCTGGACATGTTCCAGCAGGGCCTGCGCGTGGACATCCTTTCTGCAAAGGCAAACGGCGTGACGCGATACCGCATCGCGATCGGCCAGTATGCCTCGCGCAGCCTCGCCCAGTCCGACCGCGAACGCCTCGGCAGCCTCCTCCCCTCCGACGCCTGGCTGCTGCAGATCGAGCCGGGAATGTGAGGAAAAGGAAAAAGGAAAAAGGAAAAAGGAAAAAGGTAAAAGGTAAAAGGTAAAAGGTAAAAGGTAAAAGGAAAAAGGAAAAAGGTAAAAGGTAAAATGGGTTATAGGACCCATCTTTTGCCTTTTACCTTTTACCTTTTTCCCTTCAAAGCCCTTTCTCGCTCAGCATCTCCGCGATCTGGCGGTAGAGGGCGAAGGCGTCGAAGCTGTTGCGGGATGGAAACTGGATGCCGAGTTGCTGGGCGTGGTCCGCATCGAGGATCCCGAGGCATTCGCCCCAGCGGGCGCTTTCGACGGACACGAACCCGTCGTTGATGCCTTCCCGGCCATAGAGGATGGCGTTCAGCGGACGAAGAAAGGGGCTGATGCCCATGCCGGTGCCCTTGCCGGCGCGCGCCGCAAACGACCAGTAACGGACGTCCGGGGCGTCGAGTACGGTGCGGTTGAAGGTGTCCTGCATGTACGCCGGCGCGAGGTCGGTCACGGTGGTCAAAAAATCGGCCTCGACCTCCCGCATCGTGTTCGTCCCGAGCCAGTTCGCGAGGTCTGCCAGCCAGATCCGAAGGCGATCCGGCTGGTCCAGCAGGAAACTCGCGATCGCCGAGCCATGATGCGGCGTGGCCACCGTCACCAGGGAGGCCACGCGGTCGTTGAAGCCCTCGCGGCTGATCAGAAACCGTGCATCGAGGCCGCCCATGGAGTGGGCGATCAAGTTTACTTTTTCAGCGCCGGTCCGCTCTAGAATCTGCTGCAGACGATCTTTCCAGATCGCCGCACGCACGGGCACGGGGTTGTAGGGCGGGACGTTGGGCGCAAACGCCAGGACACCGCGCGACCGGAGGTCCATCGCAAAATCGTATAGATGCCCGTTCCGACGGAGCGCGGCCACCATCCCGAAGCCATGCATCATGACCACGGGATACCGGAGCTTGATGAGCGGAGGCTCGGGAAAGGGAGTGAGCCCCAGGAGTCGTTGCAGGGCGGTTTCTGCCATCAGGATTCGGTTTTCGGGGAGGATGGGGTGTGGACTAGCCTGCGCCCGGCAGGAAGCTGAAGGGCACCCCAAGCCACAACGACTCGGTCAACGCCAGCGCGAAGGCGGTGAGGAACGGGGCTTGCAGGTTGTCGTTCAGGGGCCCGGGTAAGAGTTCGAGGGCGCCGGCCAGCACGGCCGCCGCCGGCCCGAACCAGAGGACAGGTTCAGCTAAAAAAAGCCCGACGACGCTTCCCGCCGCCATGAACCCAAGTGTGCCCTCGATCGTTTTAGGGCCAAGGCCCCAACGATGGTGCCCGAACCGTCGGCCGACCAGCGCCGCGGCAGCGTCGCCGGCCATGAACACCATCATCGCCAGCGCCGCGAGACGCGCCGGAAAACAGACGAGCAGCAGGAGCGCCGAAATCAATACCCAGGTGGCTCCACTGAGCCGGATCTGGCCGATCGGCGGCTTTTCCTCCGCACGCATCATCCATCCGACGAGCCATTCGATCGCTCGCCGCACGGCTTCCGACCGCGCTCGGGTGATTTCCGTCGCGAGGGCAACCACCGTCAGGCCGGCCAGTATCGCCAGCGCCGGCCGCCGCTCGAGGACGAGCATGCCGAGCGGCAAGGCCATCGCCAACAGATGGATCGCCTTTCGGATGAGTTCGAAGCGGTAAGGAATGGGCGTGTCGGACATGGAGGCCGGCATGATGTTGATTCACGAGCGCCGACACGATAACCGTCAACCCCTAACGAACGTTTCGCATGCACTCGTTTCCCCCGCTTCAAAACGACCTGTTACTGCGGGCCGCCCGCCAGGAGCCTACGCCGCGCGCCCCCGTGTGGATCATGCGCCAGGCCGGCCGTTACCTGCCCGAATACCGCGCGATGCGGTCGGAGGACGCGTTTTTTTCGCTCGTTCGATCCCCCGAACTCGCCGCAGAGGTGACGCTGCAGCCGCTTGAACGCTTCCCGCTCGACGCGGCGATCATCTTCTCGGACATCCTGGTCATTCCCCAGGCCATGGGCATGACGGTGGAGATGGTGAAGGGGCAGGGGCCGGTGTTCACGCAGCCACTGGATGCTCCGACAGACCTCGCCCGGCTCCAGATGCCGGCGCTGCAAGGGGCGCTCGACTATGTTTTCGAGGCACTGACGCTGACGCGCCGCCGCCTCGCCGGCCGCGTCCCCCTCATCGGGTTCTGCGGGGCCCCGTGGACCCTCATGGCCTACATGGTCGAAGGATCGGGGAGCAAGACGTTCTCCCACGCCAAATCCTGGCTCTACCGCCACCCGGAGGCCAGCCATGCCCTCCTGCGCGACATCACCGATCTGCTGATCGAGTACCTCGCGCTCCAGATCGACGCCGGCGCCCAACTCGTCCAGGTCTTCGATACCTGGGCGGGTCTGCTCAGCCCCGACAGCTTCGACCGCTTCTGCCTGCCGTATCTCGTCCGCCTCGTCGATGGGGTCAAGGCACGGCATCCGGACGTGCCGGTGACGGTCTTCGCCCGCGGCGCGCACCATGGCCTCGAAGCGCTGGCGGAGTCGGCGTACGACGTGATCGGGTTGGACTGGACGATCGATCCCCGCGAGGCACGCCGGCGTGTGGCCGGCCGGGCAGCGCTTCAAGGCAATCTGGATCCCTGCGTCTTATATGCGTCGCAGGAAACGATCCGCTCGGCGGTGCGCGACATGGTCCAGGCCTTCGGGCCGGGCGGCCATATCGCCAATCTGGGGCATGGAATGCATCCGGACCACGACCCGGTCCATGCCGGCGTATTCATCGAAGCGGTGCAGGAGTACTCCGCTCTTTATACGGCGTCATTTCAGGAGGAGTAGCTTCCGGCTGGCGGTAAAATCGCCGGCGCGCAGGCGGTACAGGTACACTCCTCCAGGGAGCGCACCCGCTTCGAACACGATCCGGTGGCTGCCCGCCGGCCGCGGCGCGTCGATCAGGGTATCGACCCGCTGGCCGATCAGGTTGAAGACTTCCAGTACGACATGCGACGCCTCGGGCAGGGCGAAGGTGATGGTCGTGGAAGGGTTAAACGGATTCGGGTAGTTGGGCTCCAGCGCAAAGGCCGCCGGCCGCGCCTCGGGGGCCATCGTGATCAGCACCCTGGCCTCGCCCTGACCGCCCCGGCCGTCGCTAACGACATAGGTGAAGGCATCCTCCCCGTCAAACGCCGGCCCGGGCGTGTAGACGGCGCGGCCGGCGGATGTCAGGCCCACCGCCCCGAAGGCTCCCTGCGTCACAGAGGCGACGACAAGCGAATCCCCGTCTTCGTCGCGGTCATTGGCGAGTACATCGATCTCCATCCGCTCGACAAACGCCAGGCGAATCGCGTCGTCCGCCGCTTTCGGGGCGGCATTGTTCGAGGGCGATAGCAGGAAGGCCCGCTTGCGCCCGTTGTACAGCCCGTAACCGACAATCTGAGCGGCATTGTTGATGCCGAGCGCTTCGACTAGCGTCCACCCGGACGCCGCGTCGATGAAGTCGTTGAGGTCGACCTGGACGCCGTTGCGCCACAGGAACGCCCGGTTCTCGCTGGCGACCGCGACAGTTGTCGCACCGCTCTCCTCCGCGCCCCGCTTCCCGAGCGAGTCCACGGCGCTGGTCCGGAGGGTTTCGGAGGTTTGAATGGCCATCCGCCGGCTCGTGGCGGCGCCGGTCTTGCCGGCGACGGCCGGCTGATAGGCGCCCACGACCCAGGTCGAGTTGTTGATGCCGTACGCCTCACTGAACACGCTGGCGGGGTCGTGGATGACCTGTAGCGCGCCGTTGCGCTCCCAGAAAGCGGCCTTCACGACGCCGTCGTCGATGCTGCCCACGGCCTGGTCGCTCTCGTTGAGGGCGTAGGCCCGGCCTTCGGCGCCGGCGAGGGTGCGCGCCACGGTTACATCATCCCACAGGACCGCCGATGGGCCGGCGTAGCCGGCGGCCAGGCCGCGCTCGCTGATGTCGAACGCCTGGCTTTCCACCCCCTCCGCCGTCTGCAAGGCATGCAGTCGTCCCTCTTTCCATAAGAAGGCCTGCAGTACGTCGGACTGAGCCCTGGTCGAGGCGCCGACGATCCGGCCTGCGTTGTTGATGCCGTAGGCGAGGCTCGACCGGTCGTCGAACGCGCCGAGGCGTGTCAGGCCGAGGGAGTCCCACCGGGCCGCGAGTAGGAAGCCGTCAAACACGTGTGCGCCCACGGCCGCCCCGAAGTCGTTGACGTCGTAGGCCGTGCTGGCGGCGCTGGTTTCGAGCGCTTGTTCGGAGGAAAAGGCCTGCGTCGGAGCGCCGGCCAGGAGCGACGTGCCCACGATCTCCCCGATGTTGCTGATCCCGAATGCCGCGCTCACATCGTCGGTTGCGCGCCCGATGTCAACGATATCGAAGCGGCCGGCGAACACGGTGATTGTAACCGTGGCCCGGTCCGTCGCGCTGCTGTCATCAACGACCGTATAACTGAACGTGGCGCGGCCGGTGAAGTCGGCCGGCGGATTATACAGGAAGGTGCCGTCGATGCCGGGCTGGACAGTGCCCACGTCGGGGCTGGAGAAGCTCTGGATGAGGAGGTCGTCGCCATCGGGGTCGACATCGTTGGCCAGGACGTTCACCAGGACGGGCTCGTTCTCGATCGTCGCCGCGATATCGTCGACGGCGATGGGGGAGTCGTTTATAGGGAGGACGGTCACCGTGACCGATGCGATGCGTGGCGTGCCGCCGTCGGTGGTGGCGCGGAAGCTGAGGCTGGCAAGGCCGTTCTGGTTCGTCGCGTAGCTGAGGATCACCGTGCCGGCGAGGGAGTCGATCGCGATCTCGCGGAAGAACGTCGGGACGGGGTCGGTCACGAGACTGTAATGCAGGATGCTTCCCTCAGGGAACTGGGCGGCGAAGGCGGGGCGCAGGTCGATCGTCGTATCGCCGGCATCTTCCAGCACGACGATTTCCGGGAGGCTGAGCGTACCGGAGGGCGTGATGGCGATGAAGACGGTCGTCGGGTCGGACTCGTCGATGCCGTCGAACGCGGCATAGGTGAAGGAGTCGCCCACCGTCTGGCTGTTGTCGTGGCGGTAGGAAAACGAGCCGTCGGGGTTGAGCACGAAGGTGGCCGCGTTGTTCGGGGGGGACACGAGGCGAGCGGTGAGCGGGTCGGCCTCGGCGTCGGCGTCGTTCGCGAGCACGCCGGCCACGGCTGGCACCGTGAGCGTCGCCCCCTGGCGGACGAGGTAATTGTCCTCGCTGGCGTTCGGGGCCGTGTTGAAGCGGTCGATCGTGATCTGGAAGGTCTGCGCTTCACTCGCGTCCTTGCCGCCGTTGGTCGTTCCGCCGTCGTCGACGAGGGTGACGGTGACGGTGGCCACGCCGAACACGTCGTCGCCCGGCGCCGGCGCATAGGTGAGGGTGCCGTCCGCGCTGATATCCGGCAGGGCGACAAAAAGTGCGTCGTTATCGGTCGTCAGCTGGAAATCGATGGTCTGGTCCGTCTCGTTTTCCGGGCCGGCGCTGATGTCGGTCGCCCAACCCGGCACGCTTTGCAACGGGGCGTTCTGTGGCAGCGCTTGATCGGGGCCGGCGGTGAAGGTGGGGGCGTCGTTGACGGGCAGGACGGTCAATCCGATCGTCTCCTGCTTCCACAGGCCGCCCGTATCCGTGGCGCGTACAGTGATAGATCCATCGCCGGAGGCGTCCGCCAGGAGCGTGATGGTGAGCAGGGCGGGGTTGCCCGCGATAGTGAAGGTGTCGAAGAGGGTGCTATCGACCTCCCCCTCGATCGAAAAGACCAGCTGATCGTCGGCGTCTTCTTCGTCGCCAAAGATCGTATAGAGGTTGTAATCGATGGGCGCGGCGTCTTCCAAGACCGTCGAGTCCGGGACGGCAACGGCCGTGGGCGGGTCGTTGTCGGAGTTTACAGCGATGGTGAAGGTATAGGTCGCGGTGTTGGCTCCGCCGTTTACGGTGCCTCCGTTGTCGCTCAGCAGGATGGTGACGGTGGCGACGCCGCCGGCGTTGTCGGCCGGTGTAAAGGTGATTGTGCCGTTGGCTCCATTGATGGTCAGGGTGGGCTGGACGACAAAAAGGGCGGGGTTATCGTTCGTCAGGCTCACGGACACCGTTTGCACGGCCTCATCCGACGGGCCGGCGGCGATCCCTGTCGCCCAGTTCGGGAACGACTGGGGCCCTTCATCTTCCCCGATCGATATGTTATCACCCGGCGTCATCGTCGGAGCATCGTTGACGGCCGTAACGGTGACCGTAAAGGTGGCTTGAATGAAGAGCCCACCCGGATCCGTCGCACGGACCGTCAGGCTCGCGGCGCCGTTTGCATCCGGGGCATAGTTGAGGGTCAGCGATCCGGTGGAGGCATTGATGGCGGTGGATTCAAAAAGGGCGGCGTTGGTATTCGCCTGGACGCTGTACACCAGCGTGTTGTCGGCATCGTCCGGGTCGCTGAAGCTGTCGAACAGGGAGATAACGGTGTCGGCGGCGTCTTCCACGACCGTAATGCCGGTGATGCCCGACGTGGTCGGCGGGTCGTTGATCTCGCGGATCGTCAGAGTGACGGTGGCGACGTTGGACGTCGCTGTGCCGTCGCTGGCGACATAGGTGATGGTGTCGACCGTGTTTTCGGAGCCGTCGTGGACATAGACGAACGAGCCGTTCGTGTTAAACGACCAGGTGGAGGCGTACTGGGGCGGCTGGATGACGGTGGCCGTGAGCGTCTGCCCGTCGGGATCGATGTCGTTGTCCAGCACACCCGGCGGTGACCCGCCGGCCGCGGCGATCAGCGACTGGCCCTCGGTGACCGTGTAGGCATCATTTACCGCGACGGGCACATCGTTCACGCCGGTGATCGTGATCGTAAACGTCTGCGCCGTACTCTGATCGACTCCGCCGTTGGTCACCCCGCCGTTATCCTGAAGGACGACGGTTACCGTTGCCGTGCCGCTCGTGCTGGGCGCCGGTGTGTAACTGAGCACGCCGGCCGAGGTGATCGCCGGCTGAGCGCTGAACAGGGCGGTCGAGGGGGTCGAGACCAGGAACGAAACCGTCTGCCCCACCTCGTTCGCGGGGCCGACAGAGATGCCGGTGGCCCATCCGGCCACCTGCTGGGCGCCTGAATCTTCCGCGACACTCTGGTTGGCGCCCTTGACAAAAGAAGGCGCGTCGTTGACGGCGGCGACGGCGACGGAGAAGGTGGTTTCGACAAAGAGGCCCCCGGTGTCGGTGGCGCGGACGGTGAGGTTCGCCGACCCGAACGCGTCGGGGGCGTAGTCGAGCGTCAGCGAGCCGGCCGTTCCGTTGACCGTCGTGGTCGAGAACAGCGCCGCATTCGTGTTGGCGGTGACGCTGTAGGTGAGCTGGTTGTCGGCGTCCTCGGTGTCCGCGAAGGCGGCGAAGAGATCCACGACCCGGTTGGCCGCATCTTCCAGATCCTGCACGTTTGCGATGCCGGACGATGTCGGTGCGTCGTTTACGTTGGAAACGGTGATGGTGAACGTCTGCGGCGCGCTGGAGGCGACGCCGCCGTTGGCCGTGCCGCCATTATCGGATAAAATGACCGTGACGATCGCCGTGCCGCTGACGTTGTTGGCCACGTTGTAGGTGAGTGTACCGGTCGGGGAGAGGGCCGGCTGCTGGGTGAAGAGGCCCGTATTGGTGTTGGATATCGAGAACGTCAGCGTCTGCGCGCTCTCGTTCGCCGGCCCGGGGCTGATAGCGGAGGCCCAGTTGGCCACCGAGACAGGCGGCCCGTCCTCGCTGGGGGACTGGTCCGGTCCTTTTGTGAACGACGGGGCGTCGTTCACGGGGGTGACGGTGACGGTGAACGTGGTCTCGACAGACTGACCGCCGGTATCGGTGGCGCGCACGGTGATCGACGCCGAGCCGTTCGCGTCTGCGGCATAGTCGAGCGTGAGGGTGCCGGCGCTGATGGCGGCGCTGGCGAACAGAGCGGCGTTGGTGTTAGCCTGGACGGAGTACGACAGCGCATTGTCCGCATCCTCGGGGTCGGCAAAGGCCGCGAAGAGGTCGATACCCGTAGTAGCGGCATCCTCCAACACGGTGACATTGGCGATGCCGGAGGTCGTCGGCGGGTCGTTTGTGTCCGAGATCGTAATCTGGAAGGTCTGCGGCGCACTGGTGTCGACGCCGCCATTGGCCGTGCCGCCGGTATCACCGAGGGTGACCGTGACGGTGGTGGACCCGCTGAGGTTGGGCGCCGGCGTGTAGGTAAGGGTCCCCGCGGCCGAAACGGCCGGCTGGGTGGAAAACAGAGCGCTATTCGCGGCGCTGGTGGAGAAGGTGAGGGTCTGGGATGCTTCGTTGGCCGGCCCGGCGCCGATCCCGCTGGCCCAGCCGGCTACCGTCTGTGCGCCGGCGTCTTCACCGACGGACTGATCTCCACCCTTCGTAAAAAACGGCGCATCGTTGACGGCCGTGACCGTCACGGTGAACGAGGTCTCGACAAAGAGGTCGGTCGGATCGGTCGCGCGGACGGTTAGGACGGCCGAGCCGTTCTCATTGCCGGCGTAGTCGAGCGTCAGGGTGCCGGCCGCGGGGTCGATCGGCAGATTCGCGAACAACGCGGGGTTGCTGTTGCCCACCACGCTGAAGGTGAGCGCCTCGTCGGGATCATCAGGATCCTGAAACGCGGCAAAGAGGTCGATGCCGGTGCTGGCGGCGTCCTCGAGGACGGACACATCGCCGATACCGCTGGTCGTCGGCGGATCGAGCTGGGCGACGATGGTGATCGAAAACGTTTCCTGGTCGCTGGAATTGGTGCCGCCGTTGGCGGTGCCCTCGCTATCGACGAGGGTCGCCGTGATCGACGACGTGCCGCTGGCTCCGGGCGCCGGCGTAAAGGAGAGTGTGCCGGTCGACGAAATAGCGGGCTGGACGGAGAAAAGTGACGGCGTACCCACGCCGAGCGTGAAGGTCAACTCCTGATCTTCATTATCCGGCCCGGCCGCCAGGCCCGTGGCCCAGTTCGGGAACGACTGCGCGCCGGAATCCTCGTTGACGGTGATATTGCCACCCGGGGTAAAACCGGGGGCGTCGTTGACGGGGGTGAGGGTGACGGAGAAGCTGGTTTCGACAAACAGATTTTCGGTGTCGGTAGCGCGTAAGGTGACAACGGCCGAGCCGTTAGCGTTGGGCAGGTAGGTGAGCGTGAGGAGGCCGGCGTTGCCGTCGACGGCCGTGGTGAAAAGGCCGCCGACCGAGACGGATTCGACAGTGTACAGCAGCGCATCGTCGGCGTCGATGTCGTCGGCGAAGGCGGCGAACAGATCGATGGCCGTGGGCGCCGCATCCTCGAGGACGGTCACATCGGAGATGCCGGTGGTGGTGGGCGGGTCCACGGCTCGTTCACGAGCGGCCGCGGCGATCTCGGTCGGGCTCACGAGCCAGAACGCGACGCCGGCGAGAATGCCGCTCAGAAACGTTTTTGATGGGCGCAATAGCATGAAGGTACGGGATAATTACGGCTGTCCGGGGAGGAGGGCGCAGGCCGGCTCACCCGGTCGGCTTTCGTTGCCCGATGTGTCGACGGCCAGAATGCGGTACCACTGACCGGCCTCGCCCGCGGGGTCGACCCATGTGCGCTCGGCGAGCAGGCCTTCGTGGACTTTTTCGTACGTCCCGGTGGCCGACGCGGCCCGGTATACATGGTAGCCGGCGAGGTCCAGCGCGGCGACCGGCTCCCAGCTTAGCCGCACGCCGCCGGCCTCGAGGGCTTCTCCGTGGACGTTGCGCACGGACCGGGGCGGCATGGCATCGCGCATGACGACGCGCTGCCGTTCGGAGCGAGCGCTTTCGTTGCCGGCGGAGTCCGCGGCGGTGAGCCAGAAGGTGTAGGTGTGGCCGGGGGCGACATCGTAGGCCTCGAAGCGGCGCTGGCCGGGGGGTACGGTATGGGTTTGGACCCGCGCCGCGCCGTCTTCCTGGCGGTACAAAAGGTAGGTCATGAGATCTTCGTCGGCCGACGGATTCCACGTCAGCGCGATCCGATTGCCGTGTTCGATCGTGGCGTAGAGCGCGGTAGGCGGCGGCGGGGGGGTCTGGTCCGGAATTCGAACCGTGGCGGTCGCCGGTGCGCTGAAGTTGCGGGCGTCGTCCATCGCGAGGACGGTGTAGCGGTATACGCCGCCTTCGGCGAATCCGTGGCCCAGCTCGCCGGCGTCGACATACCGCGTGGCCTGTACATCTTCCTCGTTCACGCGCAGGTCGATGTCCGGCGCGCCCGCGCCGATCCGGCGGCGGAGGACGACAAACGCGCCGGCGTCGCCGGCCGGGGCCTGCCAGGCGAGCTGGACCGTGCCGGATTCGTACCGGGCTTCGAGCATTTCAGGGGTCGCCGGCGGCGTATCGTCGATCACCAGCGCCATCGCCACATTACTCAGTGGACTTTCGTTGCCGGCCTCGTCCACGGCGGCGACGCGATAGAAATACGCGCCTCCCTGGGCCGTGCGGAGGGTATCGTTAAACACGGTCTCGGTAGGGGCGAGAAGGTCGGCGTTGACTCGGCCGTAGCCGCCGTCGTACACCACCTGCTCGGACCGATAGACGTGATACCCGCGTGCATCCTCCGAAGGCGTCCACGCGACACGCACGCGCCCGCCGGAGAGCGGCGAGGCGGCGACGCCGTCCACCACGGCCGGCGGCTGCCGATCCACGACATCGAAGCGGAGTTCAGCACTCGGCGCGCCGGCCTGCCCGGTGAGGTCGACAGCCTGCACGAACAGCCGCTCGGTCTGCCCTGTGGTCGGCGCCTCGAACGTGACGGCGTACTCGAAAACGGCGTTGTTGCGGAGGATGATCGCGTCGTGGAGGCGAACGGGTGCGCTGGTCGCCGGGTCGATCCGGAACGCCTCGAAGCGCACCACGCGGTCATCCGTCTTGAGGCTGGGGGGAACGTAGCGCCAGTACAGCGTGATCGCGCGGCCGTCGTTGATGGCCCGCAGACCGATCGGGGCCTCCGAGCGGCCAGGAAGCAGCAGTAGCGTCTGTTCGAGCGTTACACCGGTCGGTTCGTCGCGCGCGTCGACGAACTCCATCCGGTAGGTCACGACCGCTTCGAGGGGCGCGGTCCGGTCGATATACCGCCGGCCGAGGGCATCGGCCACGTCGGGGTAGATGAAGGTGAGGAGGTTGGCGATTCGGGTATCGCTGCGGACTTTCGCGAGCGTGCTGTTGGCGTTGTCCTGGCCCGTGGCGGACTCGATCGAGCCGTAGAGCACCCCGAGGAAGTCCCGCAGTTCATCGCCCGACCGTACGCTGTGGATCGGGGAGGCGTTGAGGCGGACGAAGGCCGCTTCGCCGTCGTCCCGTCGGTACAGGTTGAAGCCGTGCTCGATGGGCACGAGCGCCGTATGGTAGATCTGGACGGAACGGTCGTCCTCGCGGACGGCGATACGCAGCTCGCCGGCCGGCGCCTGCGCCCCGGCCCGCTCCGGCGCCATCAACACACAGAACGCCAGGGTGAGGGCGATCCGGAGACGGAGGGTCGATATGGAGGAAACGCGTAACGTCACTGGCCGATTCCGGGAGATCTGAAGAGGACGGTTTTGCTGACGGTGGTCTGGAGGCCGGCGCCGTTTGTGGCGCGGACCTCCACCTTGAGGGTTCGGCCGGAGCGTATCGCCGGCTCGTCGACACCATATATCTGACGCTCGAAGCGGGCTTGAGGCACCGCGATCTCGAAGACCGGCGCCCAGTCCGTCAGCACGGTCTGGTCGACATTATCGAGGAAGCGATAGTCTACCTGGTGGATCCGCGATTCCGGGTCCGACAATTCGTCGAGCACCAGCGCGATCTCTTCGTTGAAGAAGTGCAACGCGATGGCGAGCTCCGGCGGCGAGACATCGCTCTGGATCACTACATCCACCTGGGTGGTTGCGGTGGCGACGAGGCCGGCGCTGTTGACCACGCGCACGTCCACATCGACGCGTGTGCTCGTGGCGATGAAGGGCAGATCGACATACGACAGGCTTCCGGGGAAACGCCCGTCCGTGCCGGCGGCGAGGGGCGTCCAGGGGGCGAGTGCTTCGCCGGCGCCGGTCCGCAGCCGGTAGGCGACCTCCACGATGGACGACTGCGCGTCCGAGGCGGGGCCGATGCGCAGCTCGAGGCTATTGGGCCGGCGCGCGTCGTAGGCGTTCAGGTGGATGGCCTCCAGCGCCGGCGCCTCGGGCGGCGTGGTGTCGCCGGGGATGGAGACGGCCGTTTGCCGGTAGCCGTAAAGGCCGGCGCCGTTATGCGCGCGGAACGCGACGAGCACCTCGCGAGCGCCGTCGAAGGGGAAGGCCGTGCGGGGGACGGAGAAGGCGGGCGGCGTCGCGCGGATCACGTTCGGCGCCGGCACACGGGTCCACTCCCGGAACACGATCGCGTCATTCGCGGCGTCCGTCATCCGGTAATCGAGGCCGGCGATCAACGATTCGGCGTCGCGGAAGGCCCCGGGCGTGATGAGCAGGTAGCCTATGCCCTGGGCGTTATCGACAAACGACATCTCGATCCGCGGCGGCATCTGTGGGGGCGTCTCGTCCCGATCGATGCTCACCCGAACGCGCTCGGTCGCCTCCAGGCCGGCGGCGTTGACGGCGCGCACGGCAACATCCAGCGTCAGATCGCCGGCGTCTGAAGGAAGGGGTAGCGAGAACGCCGGCGCCCGGTGCCGCGGCGTCCGCGGCGTGGCGAGCGGCGTCCACGCCTGGATCACCTGGGCAGTGTCCTGCCCGGCGGTCACGCGGTACTCGATCCGTTCGATGACCGACTCCGCATCGGCCACAAGGCCGGGCGTCACGACGAGACCATCGGGCCGGGCGCCATCGCCGGCGGCGGTCGCGGTCAACCCTTCGATGCTCGGCGGCGTCTGGTCGTTGATCAGGACGACCGGGGTTTCGACGATCCGCTCCAGCCCGAGGCCGTTGGTCGCGCGGAGCTGCGCGACAAGCGACAGGCTGCCCTCGGGCGACGGGACGGTGAGCGCGGTCACGGCCGGCGCGAATAGCCGGTCGTTTTGCTGGTTGACGAGCGGCGTCCAGTCGATCACCGTCGCCCCCTCGCGTTCAGGGTCGATCAGGCGAACGGCCATCTCGGCCACGCCTGTCTCGGGATCCGACGCGGCGCCGGCCACGATGCGCAGCCGCGCCGGAGCCTGGTTGCGCGGCATCTCGATGAGCGACACGGCAAACGCCGGCGCCACGGGCGCCGTGTCGTCGGTGACGGGCGCCAGGACCATCCGCCCCGTGGCGAGGGTGGCGCGTTCGTCGGCATTTTCGAGGCGGACCTCCACCTGCGCGGTAGCGGGCAGGGTCAGTTCGGGTAGGGAGATGAGCAGGCGGGCGCCGGGGAAGTACACGCCGGCGTCGGTCGGGGCGTCGCTCCAGGTTGAATCCGTCGGCAGGGTGATCGTCTCGCCCGGGGCATCCGTCAGGACGATGCGGTAGGTGACGGCGACGATTTCCGAACGCGCGTCGAAACTCTCGCCGATCGCCAGTTCGAGGGTATTCGCCTGAATGCTGTTCCGGGCATCATAATAAAACAGACCGAGCGTGGGTTCGCTGGGCCGGCTGGCGCTCAGCGCGCTCGCGCGCGGGATCTCCAGCGCCGCCTGGCTCCGGAAGGCCTGGCCTTGCCGGTTCTCGACGACCAGCTCCGCCAGCACCGTCGCGTCCACGGCACTATCCGGCAGCGCGTGCACGATGGTGCGGCCGGCAAAACGCTCGCCGGCGGTGACGGGCACCGACTGCCACGGGGCGATTTCCCGGCCGGCCACGTCGGCGTCGCGCAGCCGGTACCGAATGGCGGCGGGGGTCGCGAGTGGATTGTCGATGGGTTTGAGGACGAGGTACAACTGGCCCTCCCGCGCCTCGTCCGGCTCGGTGTAGAAAAGGGTAACCTCGGGCGCCGTCGGCGCGGCGGCCGCGGCGTCGCGCTGGATGGGTTGGCTGGCGACGGCGCTTAATCCCTGGCCGTTGATCACCCGCACCTGCAACTCCGGTTCGCCGGCGCCCAACGCGGCGGGGTCGAGATCGATCCGGGCCCCCGGGAACGCCCCCGAGACGGCGTCGAACGGCAGCGGCTGCCAGTCCGCCACTACGGACTGCGATGCGGGGTCGACGAGGCGATACGCGGCCGAGCCGATACCGGACTCGGGGTCGGCTACCGGGCCTACGTTGATGGACACCCCCTCGGGCTCGGCGTGGACCCTGTCGTTGTGCACATACACTTCCAGCGCCGGCGCCGGCGGCGGGCTATCGTCCACATCGAGATGGAGGAAGGCGACGGACGTACGCGACGACACCCCGGCGTGGTTGACGGCGCGGGCTTCGACGATGACGGGCCGGCCGCTGCCAAAGCGCGGAAGATCGAGGGTGTGCTCCAGGCTGCCGGCGTAAAAGGCGAACTGGGTCGGGTCGAGCAGGGTGAAGTCATTCCAGTCCTGGATCGGCTGCCCCGTGCTCCCGTCGAGCACGCGGAACAGGATGCGATCCACCCCCGATTCGACATCCTGGACGTCGGTCAGCAGAATGTGGAGCTGACTGGGCCGCTCGGCGTCGTAGAAACCGGTGTGGGAAAGCGTGAGCTGGGGCTCCGTTGGGGGGGTGGCGTCGCGCCCCGGAATCTGGATCGTCTGCCGGGCGATCGACTGCAAGCCGGCGCCGTTTGTCACGCGGAAAACGGCGCTCAGGTTGAGGGCGCGGTCCGGGAAGGCGCCTTCGACGATCGGGATGTAATCCGCACGCGCGCCGAGGTCGCGTTGTGGCTGGCGCGGTGCGATCAACGGCTGCCAGTCGGCCTCGGCCAGGTTGGTCTCGGCCCCTTCCACGAGTACATATTCGACCTGCTGGATGCCGGACTCGGCATCGCGCAGGGTGTCGAACGCCACGAGCAGGCTGTTGGGGTGCTCGTGGTTGAAGGGGTTGAAATACGTCAGCGCCTTCAGGGCGGCGACGGGGGGCGTGTCGTCCAGGCTGAGGCGTAGCGTCTCGTGGCTCACGGCGGTCAGGCCGGCGCCGTTCTCCACGCGCGCCTCGACGCGGATGGCCAGGTTGCGCTCCTGCACGGGCAAGCCGGTTTCGATCGTGCGGCCGGCGAACGTCGCACGGCTGATGACGACCTCCGTCCAATCCTGCAGCACATCTTCCACGTTTTCCTCGTTGACGATGCGGTAGGCGACGGAGGCGATGCCGGACTCCGCGTCGCGCAGCTCGCCGAGTGTGAACCACAGGGTGTTGGGCTCGTCGCTGAAGTAGGCGGAGTACGCCAGCCCGGCCAACACGGGCGCCGGAGGCGACGTGGCGTCGAGCGGGGTGAGAAGCGAGTCAGGCCGCACGACAGGCGCCGGCGCGTCGGGGTCCACGGGCACGGTGAAGCGGCCCGAACGGGTGGCGCTGAGGCCGCCGGCTCCGCGGACGCGCAACGTCACGTCGTAGGTGTGCGTCTGGTCCGCCCCGTCGCGTTTGAAGGCCGCCACGGCGAGCGCCGGCAGGGCGCCCACACTTGCGAACACGGAGGTCGAGTCCGACGGTTGCTGAATGGCTATGCTCGTTTCGACAATCTCGATAGGATGCTGCGCCGTCCATGTGATGGTTGCGGTCGAGCGATAGCCGGCGGGTTCGATGCCGATCTTCATCGACTCGATGCTCGGCGGGATAAGGTCGTCCGCGAGGAGGCGGTAGTTGCCGCGGTAGGGGAGGAACTGGAAGGCGAGGTTGACGCCCTCGGGATCTAGCCGGCCCATCGACGTACGCCAGTTTTTATATTCCTCCGCCATGCCGTACAGCGTCGTCGTCATGGCGGTCTGGGTGTCGTACATCGGGTCCAGGGCCCGGGTGAAGGCGCCGTAGGCGAGGGCGATGGAGTCCTGATGCGCGGCGTAACGGTCGGCTCGGAGGGTGGACCGGGACGTGAGCGAGTCGGCGGCGGCCAGCAACGCGGCGGCCGGCGCATCGAACCACAGCCACTTACCAGTCGTCCGGTAGAGGGTCTTGAGCGCTTCGGGGTCCGCCGCGGCGACACGCTGGCGGAAGGCGGCTTCGTCGGCGATCGCCTCGTTGATCCACCCCGTGCCGGCGGCCATCTCCTTCAGCCGATCGACGCGGGCGAGCACGGCGCGACGCAGGACCTCCGGCTTATCGTCGATCGCGCCCAACTGGTCCTCGATGTCGCGCTCGATCACACGTTCCTGCCCGGCGAGCCAGGCGCTCCGCTCGGTGGCCCAGGCCGCGAGCGACCAGTCGGCATCGGCCTGCCGGCCGTGGTAGGCGCCCAACGACGCCACGGCCTCGGCATACCGGATCGGCTGATCCGGCGTCCGGGCGATTTTCAGATTCACCAGGTTCAGCTCCAGCGTACCGACCGCGCGCGTGAACTGGAGGTCGAGCGCATCGTTGCGCTCCTTGAAAGCGAGCAGACTGGTCGTCTGCCGGTCCTGCACGGTGGCGTCGATCTCGAATCCGCCCCGGCCGGCCGGCGTCTCGTTCGGCCATTCGGCCCGGACGACGGGCGATACGTTCAGGTCCGTGGGGATCTCGACTTCTTCCGTCAGCCACAACAGGCTGCGTGGGGCGAGGCTGGCGAGGCCAAAGAGATCAGTTTCGGCGCTCCGCGCCGCCGTGGCGATGGCGGTGGTCATCCCCAACCAGGCATCGTTCGCGGCCTCGGATGTGGCCGGCGTATCGGGGTAGGCCGTCCGCGCCGGCCGGTTGCCATCGGCGAAGAGGCCTTCGGCCAGGTGGGTGAGTGTCTCGGGCACGTCGCCGCCGGCGCGCTCGTCATCGAGGAGGCGGGCGCTGAAGGCCAGGAGGGTGTCGGAGGATTGGGTGAGAAGGCCGGGGGCGATGCCGGGGAAGGGGTCGGCGCCGGCCTGACGGAGGACGCGCACGGCTTCCTGGAGGCGAATGCTTGCCTCCTCGGCGAGCTCGGGCATGGCCGCGCTGTGCTGGCGCCCTTCATTGATCATGCGCCGGAACGTCATGTTGCGTGCGTCGCCGGCGTAAAATTGTCCGCCCTCAACCGATAGCCACGGGTCCAGCGGGCCGGTATACACGAAGGGCACATCGACATAAAGATTACTGGCCGCATACAGCCGCTGCTCGTCGTTGTGGCGGACGAGGCTGCCCGTGAGCCGGCTGCGTCCAAACAGTACGCCGGGGAGCAGCGCGAGGTCGCTCTCGATGGCGGTGAACCCGCCGAGGGCGCCCTGGCGGGTATCGAACCAGGCGGTGAGCTGCAATGGGCGCGGGACGGTGAGGCTGCCTGTCACGACGGGGCGCATGTCGGTGAGGTCGAGCAACAGGCCGTCGACGCCGGCCTGATACCGGCCCGACAGTGGGAGGGCGTCGTTGACGAGAAAATCGCCGTAGCCGAAGGCGGACCATCCCCCCGCCGGCGTGGCCTGGAAGGCGGTGTGTACGAAGCCGCCGAGCGTGGATGTGAAATTGACGGTGAGGGCGCCCTGTCCCTGGAGGGTCGTGCCCAGCGAGTCGTCGGTCACCTCTGCCAGGAATAACGCGGCATCCAATTCGTCTTCGCGTTGGAGCAGCGTCCCGCGGAGGTCGAAGGTCGTGAACTGGTTGGTGATGGTGAAGAGGCCGGCGCCCGTCACGCCATGGGACGAATCGGCCGGCGCGAGGGCGATGTCGGCTGGAAGATACAGGGCGAACGGCGGTGCGCTCAGGGAAGGCCAGCCGGCCGGGTTGGCGGCGCTGAAGGCGCCGTTGTGCCGCTCGTTGAGCATCCGGGAGACCGGCTCGAGGTCGGCGGTGGCGGGGCGATAGAAGAGGCCTCCGCCGGCTATTTCGATAGCGCCGAGGCCGGGAATCCAGTCGATGACCTGCGCGGCGGGGGAGAAGAAGAGGGCGAGGCTGGGCCGGCCCTGAAGCGCGCGCAGATGGCCGGTCGTCGTCACCGGGATGTCGCGGAGGAACGTGAAGCCCGTGACGTCCAGCGAAGGCTCGCCGTCGAGGGCGGAATGACGTAGGTCCGCCATCACCCGAGTGCCGGCGGCCAGTGTCGTCTCCACCCGATCCAGCCGCAGCTCGGTTGCGCCAGCGGTGGTCAGGTAGGCGGTCAATGCGTTTGCCCGGCCGTCAAACCAGCCGTCGGTGAGGCTGATCTGGAGGGTGTCGCCGCAGACAGCGCCGAACCGGGCGTACGCTTGCACGGACAACGGGGCGGTCGGGGCGGAAGCCACCCGGCCGTCGGGGTCGAGGAAGAGGTGCTGGGGCTCCAGCGAAAGCGACTGTAATTCGGAGCGACGCTGTTCGAGCTCGAAGCAATCCGTCTGGACGGCGAGGATGCCATCGAAGCTGAGGGTGGACGCCCCCGTTGCGTGGCCGGGCTGCACGAGGCCGGCGGGGCCGATGACCCGATCGCCCAGGCTCAGGCCTCCGGAGATGCCAGCCGCGTTGAGGCGGACGAGCCCGGCGAGCGAAACAGTCGGCGAGCTGGCGTCGGGCAGGGTGACGGAGCCGACATGCAGGTCGTAGAGCCCGTTGCCGACGACGAGCGGCGCAGGGTCCGTGGCGCCCTGAAAGGCTGTGAAATACTGGATCGGGGCGGCGGCTGGGACGATCACGCCGGGCGTGCGCCGGAGGTCGGAGACCCGTCCAAACGGGATGGCCGGCATGCGGGTGACGTCGGTGCGGCTGATGCGCGAGCTGTCGGCGGCGTTGGCCGAGTCGCTGGGTCGCAGGAAGAGCCGGGCCGCGGCGAGCAGACGCGCCTCGGCCGGCCGCCACGGGCTGAAGTCGAGTTCGGCCGCCTCATACTGGAAGATGGCGGCATCACCGAACGCCATCTGAAACGCCGGCTTGGCGGACGCGCGGAGCGTCTGGCCGGCGAATTCGACCGCGCTCTGTCGCAGCGTTCCGTCCAGGCCTACCGTGAAGGCCACGCGACCCGTCGGAAATAACGAGGCCGTGGAGGGGGTGACTACGGTGGGCGCCGTGCGTCCGAGCGGGGCCGCGCCCGGAGCCCGTGGCAACATCGGGCCGAGGCGCTCGGAGGGCGCCGGCATGTCCACGGAGCCCGCAATCGAGAGCCGAAGACCCGTCTCGCCCAGGGCGAGGGCGAGGGAGTCGAGCCGGAAGACGTTGGGGATGATGTCGATCGATTGTCCGAGGCTCAACAGGGACAGCGCGGTACTGTCGGCGTCGGCGAACCCGGCGGTGCCAAGGAAGACCTCGCCATCCATCCCGATCTCCATACCCCGGAACGTCGCACGGCCGCCCGTGCGCGACTGGAGTAGCGGAGACTCATACGCGCCGTCCAACGAGGCGACCAGCGCGCGCCGGCCCTCGTCGAAACGCCATTCGAGCCGGCTGATCTGCTGGGTCAGCAGACCCTCGATGAGGACGGGAGCCTCAGGCCCCGAATAGGGCCGGCCGAGATAAACGCCGGCGGGCCCGACTTCCAGCGCAAGGCCCAGGGTATAGTACTCGCCCAGCCGGGCCGGTAGCCGCATCAGGCCGGCGAGGCTCAGGACGGGTAACGGGTTGGCCTGCAAGCGGTTCGCCAGCATCGGATCCAGCGCAAGGGAGCCGGCGCCGAAGGGAATGGTCCGGTTCGAATGCGGGTCGAGGGCCAGGTCATACGCCCACGCGGCGTCCGGCTCGCGGTAGCCAGCGGTGAACCGGAGCGCGGAAGCCGTCGAGTCCGGGTGCAGGAACGGCGAGGCGATTCCGCCGTCGATTGTCACGAACGTGACGCCGTCTTCATGGCCGATGCGGGCCGTGTCGGCGCTGAAGCGAAGGCGGCCCTCGTACCAGGAGCGCGGGGGGATGACGACGGGAGCCGTCGCCTCGCCGTCGACCAGGCGGAAGGAGGCAGCGACCGTCGCGGTCGAGTCGGACACCAGCACGTCCGGCAGGGCGATACGGGCCTCGAGCGTGGCCTCGAAGCGGGTCGCGCCTTCGGCGAGCGTGGCGCGGACATGATGCACGCGCAGCGGATCGATCGACGTGGCGATGCCGCCGGCATCGCCCTGGCCGATGAGTTCGCCGGAGATGATTTCAAAGGCATCATTGACCGTGATCTCGCCGGCGACGGGCAGGCTGAACCGGGCGGGGTGGGTCATCTGCAGCCGCGCGGCGTCGACGCGGAGGACGGTCAGCCCACGGGTGGACCGAACGATCGTTACCGAAGGGTCGCCGCCGGCTTCGCGCAACCACAGCGCGCCTGCGATGCCCGCAAGCGGGATGTGTTCCGGCAGATCGGCGGGCTCCATCGCGCGGCCGATCGAGAAACCGTTTTCGTCGAACCGGCCCAATGGGGTCGCCTCCAGGAGCACCTCGGCGCGACCGGTGTTGGCGCGGGCCGGCTGAAGGCCGAGCTTAAAGGTCTCGGAGAACGTGAACCGGAGGGGGGCGTCGTCGGATAGGCGTCGGCCGGCGAAGGTGCTGTCCGCAAAGAACGTGACGCCCCGGCCGTCCAGACGCGCTTCGACCACGTCGATCACAAAAAGCGGGCTGAAGGCAGGATAGGCCCATTCGAAATCATCAAGACGGGCCGACCCTTCCACGACGCGGCCGTCGGCGAGGTCGATGGCGATGGTGCCGCTGCCCGATGCGCGGTCCCCGGTGAGGGGCTCGTGTACGCCGGCAACCTCACCCTCGATCCAGGTGACCAGTGTGTCGCGTTCGTAGGTCAGCTGCATGCGGGCCGAATCGAAGACGAGGGCCATGGGGCCGGCGGTGACGAAGCCGCAGGGCGCAAAGGCGTCGCTTTCGCCGGTGATGACCGAGCCGTCGGTACCGCTGGCGATGCGGACCGTGGCCGGCGTCGGGGCGCACGCAAGGCCGGCAGCGTCGGTGAGTGCGGCGTGGGCAAGGGTGCCCTGGAAGTCCAGTTCATACCCCTGGCCGGACGATTCGGCAAAGAATCGGCCCACGGCGCCTTCGGCTTCGAAACGGACGGGCGCCGCCATCGCCAGGCGGGCGGGCTCGCCCTGGAAGCGGTAGGGGAGGATGGGGCCTTCGAGCACACCGTCTACGAAGCGGGCATCCTGGAGGGTGAGCGAAGCGGCAGCGGCGGCGCCGGCAAGCGGGAGCCGCGCGAGGCGCGCGTCGAAGTCCAGCCGCAGATCCAGCCGATCGCCCGACCCCACGAGGCGTGTTTCCGGCAGCCGGATGCCGATGAGGCGCAGGTCGAACGCCCCGGCTGTTGTGAGGCCGCCGCCCTGTTCGCCTCCCTGTTTGCCGCCCAGGGCACCCCCGGCGTCGTTGATGTCTTGAGGCGCGATGTGCAGACCCGTGTCGCGCAGTTCGACCCCCTGAAGCGGGGCCCTCAGCGTGTCCACAGCGACGACGAGGGCCAGGCCGGCGTCGAGCGCGGCCGAGAAACGAGGCGCCCCGGCGGCGCCCGAGAGCCACAACGCGTCGATGCCGGCTACCTCGATCGCGGTGGCGCCCAGGTGGAGTGCGCCGACGTCGAAAGCGCCGGCCTCGGCCGGCTCAAATCGCGTAAACACGGCCTGTCCAGCGCCCGAATAGGCAAAAGCGATGGCGGCGCTTGCGATCACCAAATCGGCATCGACCACCTGGAAGGCCCCGGCGACAGTGAAGTCCACCACCCGCTCCGCCCCGCCGAAAAGCGGAACCAGCAAGCGTCCTTCGACGGATTCGACAGCCAGTCGCGCCCATCCGGCTGCGTCCAGCGCGAGGGTGCCGGCGACAGCGCCCGGCGCGACGTCGCCGGCCACGCGGCCGCGACCGTCCACCGTGAACACAACCGGTTCGCTGCCGGCAATCGGGGCGCCGAAGAGGGTGAGCCTGCCTTCGAGCTGGATCCGTGGCTCGCCGTCCGCGATGCCAATGACGATCCGTTCGGGCGCGATGGGGACGCCGACGGCGTCCAGGCCGGCCGTTTCCGGCGTCGTCGCCGCGAGCGACCCGCTGACCATCAGCCCGGTGCCACTCTGGATGACGACGGCATCGGGGAGGACCTCATACCGGGGCGCGGCGCCCTGGGCGGGGCCGCGAAATGCGGGGATCACGGCTTCGAGGCGGGTCCCGGGCAGCGGGGACAGGGCAATGGTGCCGCCGGCCAGTGGCATCGCCGCTACAAGCGGCACCCCGTTGCGCTTCAGCGGCACATAGGCGAGCCGTTCCTCGCCCACGATCAGGCGGTCCGGGATCTGGGCGATGACCGGGTCGCTCCGGTCGATGACGTGGAATCCTGAGGCATCCGCATACGCCCGGGCGACGCCGTCCGCCGCGAAGTCGATCCGCCCACGGTCGATCCCGAACGGCGCGAGATTCAAGGCGATGTCGGGCGAGTACGTCGCCGTCCAGGCCTCGCCTTCGAGCCCGGTGTAAGATACCCGAGCAGGATGGGTGCCGGCGGGGTGGACGCCGTCTCGATCCACCCGGGTCGGACTGTTCCATTCGAGCAACAGGCCCTCGCTCCGCGCCGGCGCGCTGCCGGCCGGCACAAACGCATGGTCGCTGAAGGCATCCGTGAGGGGGTTGAGGGCCACCTCGATCGCAAGCGGCTGTTCGATGACGATCGCGCCGGCGATGATCGCCTGGGTCTCCGCATCGATCACTACCCCTTCAAACCGCGCTTCGGCTGGAGCGCCGTTGACTTCGATGGGCAGGAGCCCGTCGAAGTACAGCTCAGTCTGCCCCGGATCCAGCTCCTGGGGGTTGGCGAGCGTGTGGACGATAAATGGTGCATTGACGGGATAACTCCAGGAGGCCACCATTCCGCCCAGCCCCTCTACGCCCACGGTGAAGGTGTTGTATTCGGTCTCGCCGGCGTCCAGCACCGGCATCAATCCGGCGGCATCGCGGGCGCGTACCTGCCACGCATAGGTGTGGTCTTTTTCGAGGGGTAATTGTTCGGCCGTATAGGCAAAGGCCGTCTGCCCCAGTAGAGGGATGCGGACGAGTTCGCGGTTGCTTTCGAGGGCCCGGTAGGAGGCCTGCCCCGGGAGGACTTCCACGATCAGCAGCTCGTACTCAAACAGGCTGCCGGCCGGTGCGCCGACGATCGGCGCCCAGGAGAAGACGGGGTACGGGCTGGTGAGCACGGTCTGGTCGAACGGCGAAAGCAGGATCGGCGGTTCGGCGTAGCGCACCTCGAACACCGCCATGCCCGGGATGCTGGGCAGCAGGAGGTCGGCCTCCTCGGGGACGGCCTCGATCGTCAGCGTATAGGTTCCCTCGGCAAGGAGGCCGGTGGCACTCGTTCGCGCATCCAGTCGGTCGACGAGTTCGCCGTAGGTGATGGGGAAGTCGATGGCCGGCGAGTCGTCCAGCCGGCGGTAGGTGTGAACGCCCGGTTCGTAGGCGTTGGGCTCGGAAAGTAGATCGAGCACGGTATCCCCATTGTGCTCCAGCGTGAGGCGAAGCCGAAACGCGCGCGGCTGCCGGCTGGGGCTGATGTAGATGAGTTGGACGTTGAAGAGGCCCTGATCGATCTGCCGGTCGAGATCGCCGAGATAGGGCGTCTCGAGCACCGGCGGGATGCCGCCGACCACGATCTGCACGGTACCCTGGCCGGCGGCCGGGGCGGCGCCCAGGGCGTACACGCACATCGCCAGCACGAAGGCGGGCAGCGTGTGTAGGATCGAGAAAGTATGGGTGGATCGTGCTCGCATCGAGCGGCCGTGCTTCGGTTTGGGGCGCGATCGCCCTAAAATTTATGTTCGAAACGGAGGGTCGATTGGATCTCCTGGAAATTTCCACGCAACGGCTGGCGGGTCGTAAATCCTCGTACGTTGAGCCGCAGGATGTCGCGTCCCGTGACGCGGTACGTGCCCGTCAGCGTCAGCCCGTACTGGCGCGACGTTTCTTGCTCGCGCGCGGTGTCGGGATCCGCGCCGGCCGGGGGGTCGAACATGAGGCGAGTCGTGGACACGCTGGCGTTGAAGCCGGCGTTCATCTTCCCCTCGAACAGCCCCGCGCTCAAGCCGGCGTTGAGGCTCATGGCCCGGACGTCCGTCGTGGGGGCTTTACTCGAAATCCGGCTCAGGCCGCTGTTGATCGACAGGCCGGAAGGCAGGATGACGGCGTGGGAGAGCGTGGACGTCAGATTGTTGAAATTCACCGGTCGGCGGTCCAGTGCGTCCTGGCGATCGGTCCGGTCGGCCAGGTTCTGGACGGCCAGCGTGAGCGCGAAACGGTGGGTGAGTGGTTCGATGGGGACGGTAAGGACCGGGGAGAGGAGCAGGGTCTGTGAGACGATGCGTTGCTTGAGGAAGTGGCTCGCGGGGTCGTCGAATACGGGATTGTTGGCGTTGGCCATCCACAGATAACCCGCATGGAGGAACAGCGCCGGCGAAAGCTGCGCCTGGGACGTCAGGTGGAGCTGATTCCGCTGGAGAGTGGCGTTGCGCGTATCGCCGAGGTTATTGCGGCGCGTGGTGATATCGAGTCCCAGCAGCAGACGCCGGTCGAGCAGCCGCGCCTGGGGTTGGAGCCTGAAGACGGCCTGGTCGCTGCGGGTGTAGGGCCTGCCGAGCGACACAAAGCCGGGCTGGACCCGCTCGTAGGAGGCCAGGACCGTGATCTGGTCGAACACCGAGGTATCGGCGAAGGCGGAATGCGTGTAGCGTGTTTCGATGAGGCCGGCGTAGTCGAACCGGCTCCCCACGCGCGGCGTAAAAAAACCGAGCATGCCGGGGGCGCCGTCGTCGGTGGCGCGCGCGGCGCGGGTGTCCTGTGTAAACGCCGAAGCCGTCAGTTCGCCGCTGACGGAGAGCCGACGCTCGAGGAAGTGGAGGCCGAAGGTGGGGGTGAGGCTGACGTTTTCGACCGGCGCGGCGCGAAACGAGGGATCTCCGGAATCCGGGTCGTCGCGGGCGATGAGGCCGATGAGGTGGAAGAAGTGGCGGCTTTCCGCACCCACCCCGACACGGGCGGAGAGCAGGGATCGATTATTGGCCGGCCTCCGTATGGCAGCGCCGATGCCGGTGTCGATGGCGCGCTGGGAGCGGCCGGCGAGGATCGATGCGACCCACCACGCGGGCCGGTAGTCCACGTAGGCGCCGCGGATCGTAGCGCCGTTCAGGCTGAAGCGGGAGAAGACGGGGCTCACATCGCCCACGGTGGCCTGGAGGCGCTCGCCCGAGGCGGAGAGGGCGAATCGGTTCATCGATTGGCGCAGCCGGTCGTCCTCGGTGGAGAGGTGGAAATTCAGTCCGTACGTGATGTCGGTGGCGGAAGCCGTAGCGGCGCCGAATACCGAGCCGCTGTTTCCGGGCCGGCGTCCGTTGATCCCGGTGGCGCTGTACGCTTCGGTGCTCATGCCAACCGATCCGCCGAGTGCCAGAGGCCCCAGGCGGGTGGTAGGTGGCCGCGTCTGCGCACTCGCCTCCAGCCCTGCGCCCGCGACGACGGAGAGGAGTACGAAGGCCAGGACACGTGGTACGATAGCGAGGGACCTGTCGGGGCGCAACTTGCTAAAATGCAATTGGGTGTGACCGGGGCGACGGCAGTCGCCTGTCGGAAAGAAGCTGCGGGTCCTGGGCGGAAAAGCGAGACGAGGCCATCGCGTTCAAACCAGGACAATCAGACCTGGGGAATCATTACGGGCTGACAGCCCATCGGCGCAAGGCGGTACGAACGGTCAGGGCGGTGTGGATCAACCCCCCGTGGCGAATTGGGTACAACCGTGCAAACGACGGGCACGGCACGCCGTAACGTGCTTTTCTGCCGAGGACTTTACGATAAGCGCACGCCTCGCCGTTCCTCTCAGTCTTGTGCGTACGGAAGGCTGCGCCTTTGGCTCAAAGCCGGGAAGACCAACGCTACGTCGTCACACTCACCCGCTATGCGGGAATTCTACGTCTTCGGGCGTGGGTCGGGATGAGGGAAACGTGAAGCGAATGGCCTCGTGCGGTCAACGTCGCCCATAGAGGTGGGTTCCAGGGCCCTGGGGATTAGGAAAGGCCCGGTCGTAGGATCATTGCAGGGCGTGATTGGCGGCCTGCTGGTAGAAGTCCATCGCTTCGGCGTACTGATCGAATGCACGGCATGCTTCGGCGGCCATGAAGTAGACCTGCGAGGGATCGGCGTTGTACCGCGCCGGAGGCTTCCCGTTGTACAGTCCCTGAAGCAACTCGGCCGCGTAGACGAACGACTCGGCCGCCGTACGCTGCTCCCCCTGCTCCCAGAGCGCTCGCGCCGCCAGGTGATGGATCAGCGGCTCATGCTCGGCAATCTTCAACGCTTCTTCGGCATGGGTGAGCGCATCCGCATAACGCTCCTGCAGGATGGAGAGCTGGATCGCCTCGACGCGATAGGCGAGTTCTTCCTCGCGTGACGGGTCGTCGAAGCTGCGGTGACCAAACAGCTGGCCGGCATCGCCGACCTGGCCCCGCTCGGCGCTCCAGCGATAGTCGGAACGGCGTGTCGGGGATGTGTGGACGATCTGCTGCATGGGGTTGACCTGATGGGATCTTTAAAGTATTCGATAGTCACTACCTTCAGCCGGATCTATTCGGCGATTACGGTCACTAATTAAGAGCAGGGCGCACCTTTAATTGTCACAATTGTGTGCAGATTGGATGGCAATGATCTGGTAAATTCCCCCCCATCTTCTACGTCTATGGCCTGGGGAGCGTAGGGTTTTCCTGGCGCGGACCTTGTAGCCTTTTCTCCGTGCCCATGGAGACCTTTACGCCCCTCTCGATTCGTTCATGCTGTTGTTGTACCTTGCGCTGGACCCGCCCCGGCCAACTCTCAGGCAAGGACGTTCAACGCGTTAAACCTTGCACCTTACACATTAAACCCCTTTTTCGTCCGTGACCTTCGACTCCCTGCGCGCGTATTGCCTCGCCAAAAACGAGGTGACGGAAGAAACGCCTTTCGGGCCGGATGTGCTTGTGTTCAAGGTGGCCGGCAAGCTGTTCGCCCTGACAGGCATCGATAATCACCCGACAACCGTCAACCTCAAATGTGACCCTGAACGCGCCATCGATCTGCGCGAGCGCTACGAAGCCGTGCGCCCCGGGTATCACATGAACAAAACACACTGGAATACGGTGGTGCTCGATGGCAGCATCGCCGATTCCGAGTTGCGCGAACTCATCGATCACTCCTACATCCTCATCGTCCAGTCGCTCAACAAAGCGGATCGCGAACGCCTCCTGTCCTGACCCCGTGTCTTGTTATGTTCGATCCGGCCACGATTTTGCATCTCGACAACCACCTGCTCGTGGTGCGCAAACCTGCCGGCGTGCTCTCCCAGGGAGACGCAACGGGTGATCCCGATCTCCTCTCCATGGCGAAGGACTACATCAAAGTCCGGTTCGAAAAGCCGGGTGAGGTGTTCCTTGGGCTGGTGCACCGGCTGGACCGGCCGGTGTCCGGGGTGATGGTGTTCGCGCGGACGTCTAAAGCGGCCTCGCGACTCTCCGCCCAGTTCAAGACGCGCGCGATCGAGAAGCGGTATGTCGCCCTGGTCGAGGGACATTGCACGGGGGAGGGGACCCTCGTCGATCATCTCTGGAAAGATCACCGGACGGTGCGGTCCGTCGGCGAAGGGCATCCGAAGGGGATGCAATCCGAACTGCACTGGCGCGCGATCGGGCATCGGGACGGGCTCACCTTGCTGGACGTCCAGCCCCGGAGCGGCCGGCCGCACCAGATCCGCGTTCAGCTCTCCCAGATGGGGCGCCCGATAACAGGCGACTTCAAGTATCGCGCTAAGCAGCGGTTTGACGGAAGAAATCTGGCCTTGCACAGCTACCGACTGGCCTTCGCCCATCCTACCCAGGGCGAAACCTGTGTCTTCTCGGCCGGCCCGCCCGACACCTGGCCGGCGTGGGCCCGGCGGCTGGTGGAGGCGCTTTGATAGGTTTGTGGAGCCAAGGGGGCGAGGCGCTGGGCCAGAAATGTGAAACGCGCACGCGTATTTGCCAGAAATTAGCCCCAGTGGACGCGCTGATGGGGTAGATTAGAGAAAACTTCAACGACGGACAGGAACTGAATTCCGCTTTTTTCGACTAAATGATACCTGCGGATGCCATCTCGGTAACCACACTGTATAGTAGTGGCCGATGCTGGCCGTCGCTCATTCTCGCATTCGATCGTCCCGATGACCCCGCGTCAGTACCTTTCTTATTATCAATACGACGATCGGCTGATCAGCGGGGAATTTTATGCGCCCGATCCACTCGTCCTGGATCCTGGGGATAAAGTCGGCGTCGTCCTCTTTAATCTTGGCGGTCCGTACAAACGCGCCGACGTTGCGCCGTTCCTGTACAACCTGTTTATGGACCCCGCCATCATCGACATGCCGCTGAAGGGGTCGTGGCGGCACTGGCTGGCGACGTTTATCGCGAAGAGCCGCGGGCGGAAGGTCGTGCAGGATTACGAAGCAATCGGGGGCGGCTCGCCGATCAACCGGATCACGCAGGAGCAGGCATCGGCCCTGGAGGGGCATCTCAACGACACGTACGGGCGCGGCGCCGGCATCTCCTTCCGCACCTACGTAGCCATGCGGTACTGGCACCCGACCAGCGAAGAGGCCGTTCGCCGTATGCAGCAGGATGGGATCACGAAGGTGTTGCTGCTGCCGCTGTACCCCCAGTATTCAAAAACGTCTTCCGGCTCGTCCCTGATGTACTGGTGGACCCTCGAACAGGCAAGCGAAATTCCATACTGGCCAACTTCCTTCGTCTACGAGTACGCCGCGAACCCCAAATACATCCAGGCCATCAGCGAACGAATCGACGAAGGGCTGCAGCGCTTTCCGCGTGAGGACCGGGCAGATGTCGAATTGGTTTTCAGCGCGCATGGGACGCCGATCCGAGAGATGCGCGACCGGCACGACCCGTACTGTTGCCACATCCACCGCTCGGTGGAGCAGGTGATGGCTCTGCGAGGCTACGACCGGCCGTTTCACGTGGCCTTCCAGAGCAAGGTGGGGCCGGCGGAGTGGTTGTCCCCCAACCTCCCAAACAAGCTCAAGGAAATGGCGCAGGCCGGCAAGAAGGCCGTGCTTGTCAACCCGATGGGGTTCGTTTGCGACCACGTGGGCACGCAGTTCGAGCTGGATATGGAAGTGCGCGAGCAGGCTGAAGGGCTCGGGATAACCCGGTACGAAGTGACGCGAGGCTTAAACAACCACCCGCTTTTTATCGAGGCGCTGGGTGAAGTGGTGGCCGCACAGCTCCGACTGCCGGCCAGTGAAGGCGTCCTGGGCACCGGCGACGGCGCGCCGGCGACACGCGCCGGCTACCCGCTGCGTCCGTGGAAAGAACAGCCCCTTTTTGGCAACGGCGAGTCCTGCCGGCGCTGCCGACAGTGTCCGGCCATCGTCGACGCGCGGAACTGGACGCCCGGCGTGCCCGAACCGCTGCCCATCGTTGATCCCCAACGCGTCGAACCCGGTATGGTCGAGCCTGGAAGCGAGTCCCCCTGAGTGTCCTGCCCCGGCAGACCTCGCGCGGTATCCGCGGCCGCGTTTCCGTGTCGCGACGGCGGTGCGTCCTCTCTTGCTCATCAGCTCTACCCCTCTTCGCATGGCATGCCGGATAACCTGAATCTGTCCCGCAGTAAAGCGGCCTTCGACGCCGCACAGGACGTCATCCCCGGCGGGGTCAACTCGCCCGTGCGGGCCTTCAAAAGCGTGGGCGGCACGCCGGTCTTTTTTAAGAAGGCGGATGGGGCCTATCTGTACGACCTCGACGGTAACAGCTACCTCGACTACGTGGGCTCGTGGGGGCCTATGCTCTTCGGCCACGCGGACCCGCTCGTCGTCCAGGCCGTCCGCAAGGCGGCGGGCCTGTCCACCTCTTTCGGCGCCCCGACACTCATCGAAATCGAGCTCGCCACCCTCGTGCGGTCCCTCGTGCCCTCGATCGAGAAGGTGCGCTTCGTGAACTCGGGCACCGAGGCCACGATGAGCGCCGTGCGCCTCGCTCGCGGCATCACGGGCCGGCCGAAGATCGTCAAGTTCGAGGGGCATTACCACGGGCATGCCGACTTCTTCCTGATCGCTGCCGGCAGCGGGGCGATGACCTTTGGCGAACCGAACTCACCCGGCGTGACGCCCGGCAACGCGCGGGACACCCTCATCGCCCGGTTTAACGACCTGGAGGGCGTGCGCCGGCTCGTTGAGGCCAACGCCGGCGAGGTGGCCTGTATCATCCTCGAGCCCGTCGCCGGCAACATGGGCTGTATCCCGCCGGCGCCCGGTTTTCTGGCCGGTCTCCGTACGCTGTGCGACGTCCACGGCATCCTGCTGATCTTCGATGAGGTGATGACAGGATTTCGGGTGGCGCGTGGCGGCGCGCAGGAGCGCTACGGCGTCCTCCCCGATCTTACGACCCTGGGGAAGATCGTCGGCGGTGGGCTCCCCGTCGGAGCGTATGGGGGGCGGAAGGAGTTGATGGACTATGTCTCGCCCGCCGGCCCCGTTTACCAGGCCGGCACCCTCTCCGGCAACCCGCTCGCGATGAACGCCGGCTACGCCACCCTTCGCCAGATCGCCGATTCACCCGAGTTGTACGATCGCCTCGAAGCCTACGGCGACGCCCTCGAACAGGGCACCCGGGATAACTTTCTGGTCGCCGGCGTGCCTTTTTTCCAGACGCGTGTCGGCTCCATGGGCACCCTCTTCTTCACCGACCGCCCCGTCACCGACTACGACACCGCCCGCACCTGCGACACCACCCGCTACGCGCGTTATTTCCACGCCATGCTCCGCCAGGGCGTCTACCTCGCCCCCTCTCAGTTCGAAGCCTTCTTCTTCTCCACCCGCCACGGCACCAAAGAACTGGCGCAGACCCTCCGGGCGCAGCGGAGGGCGCTGGAGCATTGCGCGGAGTGAACTCGCGGTCAATAGCTCGCTGCGCTCGCGGCCGGGAGCACCGCAGGTGCTTCATTCCGCCGCGAAGTAATCATGTAGTTCGCGCAGCGTTTCGTCGGAGGTGTCGATCTCGCGGATGAAGTGGCCGTTTTCGAGGACGGCAATGCGTTTGCAGACTTCGGTTATGTGGGCGAGGTCGTGGCTGGAGATGAGGAGGGTGAGGCTCTGCTTCGTGTTCAGGTCGCGCAGCAGGTTTTTGAGGACGATCTGGGAGCGGGGGTCCAGGTTGGCGAAGGGCTCGTCGAGGATGGCGATTTCGGGTTCAAAAAAGAGGGCAGCGACGATGCCAACCTTTTTGGCGTTGCCGGTGGATAGGTCGCGGATGAGCACCCCGTGGGGGTCGAGCGCGCCGGGGGGGAGAAAGGGCGTGAAGGGGGCG
>JAWXAX010000273.1 GCA_034439735.1 Rhodothermales bacterium
GGTGGTGGCAGCCGTGGTGGTTACGGTGGCGGCAGCGGCGGCGGCAGCGGCGGCGGCGGCGGTAGCCGTGGTGGTTATGGCGGCGGCGGTGGCGGCGGTAGCCGTGGCGGCAGCGGCGGTGGCGGCGGTCGCAGCAGCGGTGGTGGTGGCGATTACGACCGGAACCGCAAGTCCTGGTAAGCTTTTCGGTATCGAATACAGCAAGGGGTGTGCGATCCGCATGCCCCTTGCTTATTCATATCCATCCCCCATTCTTTTGAACGCAATGCGACATGTCTGAGGCAAAACGCGGCGATACGGTACACGTGCATTATGAAGGGTCGTTGCGCGACGGGACGGTTTTTGACAGCTCGCGTGAACGGGAGCCATTGAGTTTCGCCCTGGGCGAAGGCGGCATCATCCCGGGATTCGAACAGGCCGTGCTCGGCATGAAGCCAGGAGAGTCGAAAACGATTCGGATCGATGCGGCGCAGGCCTACGGCGACCGGAGCGATGATCTGGTGATTTTTGTGCCGCGCGGACAATTTCCTCCAGACATCGACCCCGAGGTTGGGCAGAGCTTGATCGTCGGTCAGCCCGACGGCAGCGAAATGACGGTAGTAATCACCGAGGTGTCGTTCGACACGGTGACGCTTGATGCCAACCACCCGCTCGCCGGCGAAGAACTGACGTTTGCGATCGAGCTGTTGGCTATAGCAGGGTAGGTGTTTCGCCTGGCGTTGAGCCCTCTCAAGGCGTGAATCGCTCGACGTTGATACGGTCCAGCGCTTCGTTGTAGCGGTCGAGGTAGGCGGCGGGGTGGGCGGTATAATAGGCCACGGCGCGTTCGTAGTCCGCCGGCCTCAGGCCGTAGTGTGCCAGCACCGAGTCCCGGCCGCTCTCCAGATCGTTCCAGCGCTGCCCGCGGGCGCTGGCGAGGTGGAGGTCGATCAGGATGTCGACAAACAGGCTATCGTCCATCGGAGGGTCTTCCCCGTTGCCGGGCGCCGGCGTACACCCCGTTGTGAATACAAATGCCAGGACGAGGCCGGCTAACGAAAAACGGTCGTGAAGCGTCATCAGCTGAAGTGGTAACGGCGCAGGTTGACGATGGTCTCCTGGAGCACGACTTTGATGATGGCGGCCAGCGGGACGGCCAGGATCAGGCCGATGATATCCAGGTATTTCCCGCCCAGTAACAGGGCGATGACGAGGGTCAGGGGGTGGAGTTGGACGTTGCGCGCCAGGATGAGGGGTTGCAGAAAGACATTGTCGATTGCCTGGATGATGAGGAAGGCGATGATCACCGCCGGCACGGCATCAAACGTCCCCGTCGTGAAGACAGACGCAATGATGGCCAGCAGTCCGCCAAACGCCGGCCCGACGTAAGGGATCATGTTGGCCAGGCCGGCGATAGGCCCGATCACCAGAAAAAACTCGACCCCGAGCACCCACAAGGCAAAGGTCGAAAGAGAGCCGACGACAAATGCGATCAGGAACTGGCCGCGCAGGTAGTTGCCCAACTGGTCGTCCATCTTTTGCAGCACGTTGAGCGTGAACTCGAAATATCGATTCGGCACGAGGTTGACCAGCCCTTTTTTCATGCTGCGTGCATCCCGCAGGAAAAAAAACATCATAAATGGGATGGCGACCAGGTTGCCGAGTACGGACAACATGCCCGGAAGATAAGTGAAGGCGCGCTGCTCAAACTGATCCACGCTGCGGCGCAGGCTGGCGCTCAGGTTCAGATTCTCGATCCCCATAAACCCGAATTTCTGTTCGATTAACGTCTCCACAGTGCCCAGTGCCGCCTCGGCCTGAGTGAACACGGCCCCGGTCTGCAACGCCTCGAGCTGGCGCATCAACCCCGGGAAAAAGAGGAGGAAGATGCTAAAACAGAACAGCGTGAGGCCGGCGAAGATGGCGGTCGTCGCGAACGTACGGGTCATGCCGCGGCTTTCGAGCCGCGTCGCGAGCGGATCGAACAAATAGGCAAAAAGCACGGCCACGATGACAAGCTTGAACAGATCGGCGACATAGGAGATAAACACCAGCAGCCCGACGGCAAGCGCCACGATGACGAAGACCCTAGTCCAGTGTGTCGTTCCCTGGGTGTTCATGCGGTTGCCCGGCCAGCCGGCCGTTTTCGGCCTCGAGGTGGACGATCTGGTGGTGCATCACGAGGAGCTCCTGGTCGATTTCGACCAGCCGGCGCCCGGTAATCTGGGATAGGGGGATCAACACTTTTACGCCCAGCTTACTGTTGCGCTTGAAGAGGCCGAGCAGGTCCGGCTGGCAGACCCCCAGTAGCGTACACTCGGTGAGGGCGATGGCGCTGGCCGACCGGGGCGTCTCGTTGAGCAGCGCGATCTCACCAAAAAAGTCGCCCACGGTGAGTTCGGCCAACACGTGGTTATCGGGCATCTGGACGATCGAGACCACGCCATGCTGGATGATGTACATCCCGATGCCGGGGTCCCCCTGATGGAATATCTGTTCGCCGGCCACGTAGTCGCGCCGGTACATGATACGCTCGATACTGTCCAACTCGCGTTTGGACAACGCGGCGAAGATGGGGGTTCTCCTCAGCAAGGCGCGCGTTTCTTGCTCGAAGCTCGTCGGCTTGAACAGGTTACTCCAGAGGCCGTGCATCAGGGGATGATCTTGTTCAGAGCGAATTCGATGATACCTTCGGCGCCGGCATATTTGAGGCGGGGGATCAACTCGCGCACCGTTTTTTCTTCGACAACCGTCTCGATGGCCACCCACTCGTCCCCCATCGCGAGGGGGGCGA
>JAWXAX010000274.1 GCA_034439735.1 Rhodothermales bacterium
CTTCGGCGAAAACAACCTGGTTTTCCATGGGGGGAGCTCCTGATGAAACACCCCTGAAGATACGTCAAAGAACAACAACCCCCATAAGGGGCACTACCCGTTATTCATTTTGCCTTATTCGCCCGTCGACAGACGGGCGAATCGTCCCCATCGCCTGGATGTGGCGGATGTAGGTATCGCGGAGGAGGACCCCCAGGTCCTGCCGGCCGGCAGGGCTCCAGAGGGCCGGCATGTTGCCGCCGCCGTTGGCGAGATAGTCGGAAGTGACGAGACGGTACGTTCGGGCCGGATCCAGCGGGGCACCGGCGACGCGGATGTCAGTCGCCTGGCTGCCGTCGATGACAAAGGAAAAGCCGGCGATGGGCTCGCCGCCGAGGCGGGCGACCTGCTGGGCGAGGGAGTCCACCTGTACGCCCGTCATATCCAGCACACTCAACATATTGTCGAACGGCATCAATTCGTAGATCAGCCCAACCGTGACGATGCCGGCGTTGAGCGGTATGCGGAGGCCGCCGTTATTCGTGAGGGCGAGGTCGACCCGGCGGTCGACCCATTGCTGGACGTCGGCCAGCATCGCATCGGCGGCAAGGTTGCCGAGTGGTGCTTCGGGCTGGCCCTTTTCGAAAGGAGCCTCGGCCGTCCCGATCACCTCATTGACGCGGCTTTTGAGTTGGTCGCGGTACGGGGCGACGAGCGCCGCCATGGCCGAATCGTCCGCGAGGGAGTCGCCAATGGGGATGAAGGAAACCTGCGGCGGCCCGAGGGCGAGCACGGCCGGCACGTAATTCGGAACCGTAACCGGCGGCTGGCTCGTCCGGCAGCCCACAAGCGAGAGGAGAAGTAGGAAACAGAGAGCCGATCGGCGCATCGAAGTCAGGATTTCGAGTGAGACCACAACATACAAACGCCGGCGCGGAGATGGGCGCACGTAACGATCTCTTGTCCTGAATAAGCCTGAAAGGGATGCATGCACGATCTCGAACACAACCTGCCTGGCCTACTCGCCCTCCTGCTTCGGATCAATCTGTCTCGGGTCGAGGCGCGTGACGAGGCCCTGGAGGCCCTCGTCGAGCTGCAATTCCAACCGTCGCGCCGGCTGGCCGTGTACGGCACCCTGGCGCCTGGAGAGGTGAACGCGGATCAGCTGAGCAGCCTCGCCGGAACGTGGTCGCCGGCCGTACTCCGGGGCGAACGGTCGGCCAACGGATGGGGGCTGACGTGGGGGTACCCTGGATTCCGATGGGATGAGGCCGGCACGGACGTGCCGGCGCTGCTCTTCGAATCGGACGAGCTACCGGTCCACTGGGGGCGGCTGGACCAATTTGAGGGGCTCGACTACCGACGAATTCTGGTGCCTATGTATCGCCCCGCCGGCTCTGTCGTCGTCGCAAACGTCTATGGAGTCGCGTTCAAGGTTCGAGGTTCAAGGACTGCTCACCCTTAAACCTCGAACCTTGAACCTCGAACCCCTTAATTAATCCCCACGTCCCCGCCCATGTCACCGCCGCCCTCGTTATTTTGCGAGCGATTGCGGCGTTGGGGCTGCCGGCCGAAGTTGTAGGTGAACGTGAGGTAGGCGTTGCGCGACTGCCATTTCCGCTCGCCGAGCTGGTAGAACGTGTTGTCGTCCACGATGAAGCGGAAGCCCATCTGATCGAACGGATCGCTGACGCGGAGGGTCAGGCTTGCCTTGTCTCCCATAAATTTCTGGCGGACCGAGAGGTCGGCGCGGGAGAAGGCGGAGATCCGGCCCTGGGCCACGTCGGTCGGGGCACGGTAGAAGTAGGAGGCCTGGACATCCAGCCCCTGCCGCACCTGCCACGTGGCGTTCAGGCGCGTCGACCAGGAGATGGCCGAATTGCTCAGGTCGCTATCGAGGTTACTGCCGTTGGTGACCACCTTGTAGAGGTTGAAGCTGGCGAAACCGTTCAGCTTCTGGCCGAGCCGCAGCGACCCGATGGCCTCGGCGCCCCACGACTCGCTGGAGTCGAAGTTCTCGAAGGTCGTCGTCGAGATCCCGGTGAGCGGATCGAGGGTCTTGAACCGCTCCATCTGGTTGATGGTCTTGCGGTAATACGGCGCCAGGCTTAGCGATCCCTTCTCGCCGAATTGCTGCAGGGCGAGTTCGTAGGCGTGGACGTATTCGGGTTTGAGCGAGGGGTTGCCGACGAACAGATTCAGCGGGTCGTTATAGTTGGCGAAGGGATTGAGCATCCGCGTGCGGGGGCGTTGGATGCGTTTGCTGTAGCTGAGGCGCAGCGCCCGGGTGTCGGAGAACTTGTAGGAGGCAAACGCGCTGGGGAAAGCACTGAAATAGTTATTCTCGAAGTTCTCGTTGGTTGTCGTGAGGTCGAAGGTCGTCAGCGCCTGTTCGAGGCGGACGCCGCCCTGAAGGTCGAGCTTGCCCACGCTGCCGCTTACGATGCCATAGGCGGCGTGCACCTGCTCATCGAAGATAAACTCGTTGTTGATATCCACATCCGGGAAGTACGCGCCGGCGCCGTAGTCGAACGTCTCGGAGAAGAAGGTGTCGTCAAGCCGCTGGAGCGTGCCTTTGTAGCCGGCTTCGAGCTTGCCGGCGCCGAGCGGGCGTACATAATCCAGCTGAGCGGCGAATTCGTTCTCCAGGTTGTCCTGCTCGTTGCCCTGAAGCTCGGGGGTGTTGTTGGCCGCCGCGCCGGAGAGATCGCGTAACTGCTCAGTGAACAGATCTTCCTCGAACTCGGTCGAACGGTTGTAACGGAGGTCGGCGCTGAGTTCGTGCTTCGAGGTCTCGATCGTTCGCTTGAAGGACAGTTTGTAATCCATGTTGAACCCCTGATCCGAACTGGCCGAGGCGCGGTCGTACAGGCCCGTCAATGCGCTGTTGGCGCCAAGTTGCGCGAAGGTATTCACGCCCTCGTTATCGCCGCCGCGGACGCTCATCTGCGCCGATGCCGAGAGGATATCCTGCTTGTTGAAGGCGTAATCGGCATTGAGGTTGACCATGTTGGATAGATTTTCGCGTGAACCATCTTCGTTCTGCTCGAGGTACGTCAGCGGATCCAGATACCTGTTTTCGCGGAAGTTGTACCCCTCGCTGAGGCGATTGTCATAGCGGAAGCCGTAGTTCGTGAACAGGCTGAGCTTGCCCTTCTGGAAGTTCAGGTTGCCCGAAGCATTGTACGAGTCGCTCGTCCCGATGCCGAGGGTCAGGCCGCCGCTGGTGCCGAGGTCGGCGTCTTGCTTCATGACCAGGTTGATGATGCCGGCCATGCCGTCCGGGTCAAACTTGGCGGAAGGATTGGGGATGACCTCTACTTTTTCGATCGTGCCGGCGGGAATCTGCTGCAGGTACGAGGCCAGGAAGTCTCCCCGGACCGGCGAGGGTTTGCCATTGATGTACACGACGACATTCTGGTTGCCGCGCAGGCTGATGTTGCCGTCCACATCCACTTCGATCGATGGGATGTTCTGGAGCACGTCGGAGGCGGAGCCGCCCGTGCTCGTGATCTGGTCCTTCGTGTTGTACACCGTGCGGTCGATCTCGAACGTAACGGCTTCCCGTTCGGCCACGACCTCGACGCCCTCCATCTGCTGGAGATCGGGCGCCAGTTCGATGACGCCGAGCGCCACACGAGGCTTATCCTGGGAGATCGTCACATCGTGTGCGACGGCGTTTTCGTATCCGACGAAGCTCACGTTGACATAGTAGACGCCGGCGCGAATCTGTTCGATCGCGAAGCTGCCGTCGAAGTCGCTCACGGCGCCCGTGACCAGGCTGCTGTCGCGCTGGCTCCAGACGGCGATGGTGGCGGTGGCGATGGGCTCGCCGCTGTCGGCGTCGTGAACCGAGCCGCTCAGCATACCGTCCGCCGCCGGCGGCCGGCCGGTTGGCTGTGCCTGAAGGGATGCCGTGCCCAGAAGAAGCAAGAGGGCTATAAGTGAGGCAGCGCGGCCTGAATTGCGTAAAGATCTATCCAAAAGCATGGTGTGTACCGGTCAGTATTCGCATGGGCGAGGGCTCCAACGAGACAAGGCGGGAGCGCCTGCAAGAAGAACAGGTAGGGTTACGGCCCAGCCCATGTAAGGGTTGTTTGGCTGAGGTTAATCTTGTTAAGGGAAGGATAAAAGGACGCAACATCTTCCCTGCTTGCTCGTCCCAGCACCGTCTTTCCCGGGCCAGCCGACCTTCCACCGCCCGCCCCACCCTGAGATTTCAGCTCCGCGCTGCATGACCAAACCCGTTATTCTCGCTGTCGACGACGACCCGCAGGTGCTCGGGTCGATCGCTCGCGACCTGCGCAAGCAGTATGGCAAAGACTACCGCGTCCTACGAGCCGATAGCGGCGCCTCCGCCGTCGAAGCGCTCGACGCCATCCGGGCCCGCGACGAACATGTCGCCCTCCTGATATCCGACCAGCGCATGCCCCAGCTCGATGGCGTCGGTTTTCTCCAGGCCTCCATCCTCCTCTTTCCGAATAGCAAACGTGTCCTCCTGACGGCCTACGCGGACACCGACGCGGCCATCGGGGCGATCAACCGGTCGCAGGTCGATTATTATCTGGTCAAGCCCTGGGATCCGCCGGAGGAAAAACTCTATCCGGTGCTCGATGAACTGCTGGACGACTGGCAGGCCGGCTACCGTCCCGGCTACGGGGGCATCCGTGTCGTCGGAGATCGATGGTCGCCGCGTATCCACGCCATCAAGGACTTCCTGGCCCGCAACCAGTTGCCCTATCAGTTCCTCGACATCGAGACGTCAGGGGAGGCACAAGCCATCGTGGCGCGCCAGCCGGCCCCGCCGACTCTGCCGCTGGTGGTGCTGCCCGAGGGCGAGGTGCTGGAAAACCCCGCGCCGGCGGAGGTTGCCGAACGCGTCGGGCTCCGCACCCGCGCCGAGCGGCCGTTTTATGATCTCGCTATCGTGGGCGGTGGGCCGTCGGGGCTGGCGACGGCCGTTTATGGCGGCTCGGAAGGCCTCCGCACGGTGCTCATCGAGCGCGAGGCGCCGGGCGGCCAGGCCGGCACCAGCAGCCGCATCGAGAACTACCTCGGCTTCCCCTCCGGCCTCTCCGGCGCCGACCTCGCGCGCCGCGCCGTGGCGCAGGCGCGTAAATTCAACGTCGAAATCCTGGCCCCGCAGTCGGTCCAGGCCCTGCGCGTCGAAGGACCCTACCGACACCTCGTCCTGGGCGACGGCCGCGAGATCGCGTGCCACGCCCTGATGCTGGCGATGGGGGTGTCGTGGAACAAGCTGCCCGCCGCCGGGGCCGACCGGCTCGAAGGCCGCGGCGTCTTCTACGGGGCGGCCATGACGGAGGCGATGAACTGCGCCGGCGAGACGGTATTCATCATCGGCGCCGGCAACTCGGCCGGCCAGGCCGCGCTCTACTTCGCCGCCTACGCGAGCCGCATCGTGATGATCGTGCGTGGCGGATCGCTTGAGGCGAAGATGTCGCAATACCTCGTCGACCGCATCGTCGCCATTCCCACCATCGAGGTGCGCCTCCGCGCCGAGGTGCGTACATGTGTCGGCGACGAACGGCTGGACGCCGTCGAGATCGCCGATCTCCCCTCCGGCGCCACCGAGACCGTGCCGGGGCATTTCCTGTTCGTCTTTATCGGGGCCGCGCCGCACACGGAATGGCTGGGCGACCAGGTCGCCCGCGACGAGCTGGGATTCATCCTCACCGGGCCCGACCTCGACGCGAAGGAACACCTCGCCGGCTGGCCGCTCGAACGCGCCCCATTCCTCCTGGAAACCAACATCCCCGGCGTCTTCGCCTCCGGCGACGTCCGCCACGCCTCCGTCAAACGCGTCGCCTCCGCGGTAGGCGAAGGCTCTGTGTCCGTACATTTCGTGCATCGCCACCTCGCCACGTTGTGACACCCCCCCCTTCGCAAATCGCTATTGACTAATCGCTACCCGCTAATCCCTCGCCATGCTCCTCGCCGCCACCCCCGCCTTCTTCGGAGAGATCGCCGCCCTGGTCGTGGCCAGCGCGCTCATCGCCTACCTGTGCCACCGGCTCGGCATCATGCCCATCGTGGGGTTTCTGGTGGCCGGCGTCGTTATCGGGCCTATGGGGATCGGACTGGTGGAGGATCTGGAACTCGTGAACGAGGCGGCTGAGGTGGGCGTCGTCTTGCTGCTGTTCACGATCGGCATCGAGTTCAGCCTGGAAAAGCTGGCGAAGATCCAGCGGCTCATTTTCGGCGGGGGCGGGCTGCAGGTGGGTCTGGCCATGGCGGCGACGATGGGGATCCTCGTGCTCTTCGGAGTATCCTGGCAGATCGGACTTTTTACCGGTTTCCTGGTGGCGCTCTCGTCCACGGCCATCGTACTAAAGATGCTGGGCGACCGGGGGGAGATGGATCGGCCGTATGCGCAGGCCGGCCTTGGGCTGCTCATTTTTCAGGACCTCGCGATCATCGTGATGGTGTTACTCGTGCCGATGCTGGGCGGCGCCGGCGGAACCGCGCTCGACATCGGCTGGGCGCTCGGCAAGGCGGGGCTCATCATCGTCCTCGTGCTCGTACTGGCCCGCCGGATCATGCCGAAATTCCTCGAGGCCGTCGCCCGCACCTGCTCGCCGGAGTTGTTCCTCCTCACCGTCATCGGCATCTGTTTCGGGACGGCGTATCTGACCAGTCTCGCCGGCGTCAGCCTGTCGCTCGGGGCGTTTCTCGCCGGCCTCATCGTCAGCGAAAGCCGGTTCAGCGAACATGCCATGGGCGAGATCATGCCGCTCCAGATCCTCTTCAGCGCCACCTTTTTTGTATCGGTGGGGATGTTGCTGGACCTCGGCTTTCTCCTCGAGCACTTGCCGCTTGTGCTCGGCGTCGTGCTCGCGGTGGTGCTACTCAAAGTCATCACCACGGCCTTCAGCATCCGTATCCTGGGCTATTCGATGCCTGTGGCCCTGGCGTCCGGGCTCATCCTCGCCCAGATCGGCGAGTTCTCGTTTGTGCTGGCCCGTGCCGGCGGCGAGATCGGCCTGTATCCCGCCGGCCTCGAGGGGATCGGGGAGCAGACCTTTATCGCCTCGACGGTGATCGTCATGATCCTCACGCCGGTGCTGGGCTGGGCGGGGGCTCGCCTGTTTAGCCGGGAGGCTCCGCTGCCGGCCGGCACGGATGAGCCCGCGCTCGATCACCAAGCCGCCGAGGGCCTCAGCGATCACGTGGTCGTCGCCGGATATGGCGCCTCCGCCCGTCGGCTGGTGCGGGTGCTGCAGAACGCCGGCATTCCGTTTATCGTCACCACGCTCAGTCCGGAAGGGGCCAACGAAGCCGAGGCGGCCGGCGTACGGGTCCTGCGCGGCGACTACTCCAGGCAACATATCCTCGAGCTCACGGGGATCGCTCGGGCCCGAGCGCTGGTTGTAGCCGACGACCACACCGCCATGTCCCACCGGGTGATCCAGGTCGCGAAAACGCTGAAGCCCGACCTCCACATCATCGTCCGCACCCGCTACATCGCTGAAATCGAACACCTGCATGCTGCCGGCGCCTCGTGCGTGATCGCCGAGGAGATGGAAAGCATCGTGCAGCTTTTTGCGCAGATCTTGCAGGACGTTGGGACGCCAGCCAGCCAGATCGAGGCCATCGTCAACGGGGTACGCGACGGAGATTATGCCTCACTGTTGGAACCCGAGGCTGCTGTCGCGGCCTCCCTGGTGGACGGCGGCGTCGGCGGGATGCACCACACGATCGTCCTCGAGCCGGTCAACCCCGGAGCCTGTAGCCACATCGCCCGGACCCGACCGGTTGTCCCGAGCACCAGTGGATGCGAAGAATGCCTCCGGACGGGCGATCATTGGGTGCACCTCAGGGTGTGTATGACCTGCGGACACGTCGGCTGCTGCGATTCGTCTAAAAACAAACACGCCGGCCGGCACTACCTGGAAACCGACCACCCCATCGCCCGGTCCATCGAACCCGGCGAGACCTGGGCGTGGTGTTACGTGGATGAGGTGATAGTATGATCGTTCCAGACGACCTCTTGATCGTCCCTGAATTCAGTGAACTGCCGATCGAGGCCCGCCAATGGCTCGTCGACCATATGACGGAGCACCGTCTGGCGGTTGGCGAAGTGCCCTTCGAAACCGGCGCGCCGGCGGAGAACATGTTGATCGTTCTCGAGGGGGCGATCCAGATCCTCATCCCCCAGGGTGGGGGCTGGCGGTTGTTCGATACCTTCCGCGCCGGCCGCATCACGGGCCTATTGCCCTACTCGCGGATGACCCACTTCGGGGGAAAGGCGAACCCGATCGAACCCTCTCGTGTCGCTTACATCCACAAAAACGATTTTCGGGAGATGTTGTACCACATCCCCGAGCTGGGGCAAAAGCTGATTGCCCTCATGTCGGACCGGGTGCGGAGCACGTCGTACAACGACCAGCTCCAGGAGAAAATGCTCGCACTGGGCAAGCTGGCCGCCGGCCTGGCCCACGAAATCAACAACCCCGCCGCCGCGGTGAACCGCGCCGCCGCTACCCTGCAGGAACGGCTTCAGAAGCTGCCGGCGCTGGTGGCCCGCCTCGCCCGCCACGGGTTATCGGAGGAACTCGTCCGCGCGGCGGATGAATTCCGCCACCGATGCAGCCTTGAACTCGCCACCCACCTCTCCGCCATGGAGCGCGGCGAACGCGAAGATGCCGTGGCGGACTGGCTCGATGCGCACCAGGTGCCGGAAAGCTGGATGCTGGCCGCGACGTTCGTGGAAGCCGGCTTCCGGCCCGACGACCTGGAGGCCATCGCCGCGGACCTGCCGGTCAGCGCCGTGCCCGATCTCGTGCTCTGGCTCGAAGGCACCATCGCGGCCGACCGCCTCCTCACCGACATCGGCCTGGCGTCCCGCCGGGTGTCCGACATCGTGGGGTCGGTGAAGATCTACACCCACATGGAC
>JAWXAX010000275.1 GCA_034439735.1 Rhodothermales bacterium
ACTCCGGGCAGCCCGCCCCTTCCCGCTTCGAGCCGCGGCACTGGAACTACGCTGGGCAGTCCGCCCGTCCTTCCGTCCCAGGGGATTGCTTCCTTTGGACCGGACGATCCGGGGATGCGCACCAGCATGGGGCAATCGTTCGCGGCGCTGCCGGACCTGCCCGGCATGAACGAGGATCCCCTGCCGCCAGCCACTGCCCAGCCCGCAGCGCTGCCGGACCTGCCCGGCATGAACGAGGATCCCATGCCGCCAGCCACTGCCCAGCCTGCGGCGCTGCCGGACCTGCCCGGCATGAACGAGGATACCATGCCGCCAGCCACTGCCCAGCCCGCGGCGATCCCGTTTGTTCTGGAGCTGGGTCTGGGCGATGGAAAGGAATCTCGCCTGACGCTGAATCCCGGCAAATACGTCCTCGGCCGGGGGCAGGCGTGCAACATCGTCGTGGCAGACAGTTTTGTGTCGACGCGGCATGCGGAGCTCATCGTCACCGATTCGAGCGTCGAGATCATCGATCTCAAGAGCAGCAACCACACGTATGTCGACGATGTCCAGATCAGCCAGCCCACCCGTTTGACCGTTGGCGCCCGGCTTCGTTTTGGGCCAAAAGCGACCGCGGTGCTGCGCTGAGCCGGCGTGGCCATCACATCGGATTATACCCCACACGAAGACGGATAGCGACGCATGGAGCTCCCTGAGGTACTGGATCTACTGGTGGTTGGCGGTGGGCCGGCCGGCACCGCTACGGCGTTTCGCGCGCGCGAGCTCGGACTCTCCGTCCTGGTCCTCGATTACGATGACCTGATGAAGCGTATTCGCGACTACGCCAAGGAAAAGCTGATCCTGCCCCATTTCGGCGGCGGGGACCAGATGCAGTTCCCCGCCGGCGGACCCCTCGTGGCGGCGCTACAGTTTGGCCCGATCGACAAGGACGACATGTGCAGCCGGTGGCAGGGCCTGTATCGTGAGCATGCGATCCCGACAAAAATCGGGCTGGAACTCACGAGCATCAGCAAACAACCCGGCGGATTGATTCGTGCGAAGACCTGGAATCATCGGACTCGGCTGGAAGAGACGTTCACCGCGCGCCATCTTGTTCTGGCCATCGGCCGGGGCGTGCCCCGGCGGTTCGACATCCCCGGCGACACAGCAGGAATCACGTATCGGCTTGACGACGCGCAGACCTATATCGGCGAGCCGGCGTGTGTGATCGGCGGCGGGACATCGGCTGCCGAAGCGGTCATCGCGATCTCAAACGCCAAAGCCGCCGCTGGCGACGCGTGTCCGGTCTACTGGTCGTACCGTGGCAATAGCATGCCGAAGGTGTCCCGCGCGTTGTCGGAAGTGTTTTTCGAGGCCTACCTGGGCAACGGCAATATCCGGTATTACCCGCATAGCGAGCCCGTGGCCGTGTTGGTGGGGCCGGACCGACAGGAGTATGTGTCGATTCGAGTCGATCGCCGGCTCATCGAAGGCCGGTCGATCGAGACGACGCACCTGGAGTTTCCGAAGACGCAGTGTATCGCGTGCATCGGCGAGGACATCCCCGAGGCGTTCCTGGAGAGTCTGGGGATCACGATGGTGGAGGGCGGGGCCAGGGGCAAACGGCGTATGGCGGTGACGCCGCTGCTGGAAACGCAGGTGCCCGATGTGTTTATGATCGGTGACATTCTGAGCCCGGTCTATCTCGAAGCCGACGACCATCGCGCCGACGCCACGACGTTTCGGGAGGTGCGCCGCGCCGGCAACATCAAGGCGGCCCTGCGCGACGGCGTGTTCATCGCGGAGGTGATCCGGCAGAAGGTGGATGGCCGCTCGAAAATCGATGTTGCTCTGCGGTTCGTCGAGGATGCCACACCGGGCGAAAGCGAGGCGATCCCGGAAGAAGTGCGACAGAGCGCGTCGTTTTTGCGGCCGGCGGACGACGACACGGCTCGCGAAGTAGCGGCGCCGCGGCTCGTCCGCATCACCCTCGCGGGAGTCGAGGAAGACGAGTACCTGCTGAACTTGGGCGCGGACACCCCCATCGGCCGCGCCGACTCCAATACGATTGTCGTCTCCGATGAAGGGTCCATGGCCGACCGTCACGCGACGATCCGGAACACCGAGAAGGGCTTTTTTCTGCGCGACGAAGGCAGCAAGGCGGGTTCGTTCCTACAACTGACGGCCGGCGAACTGCGCCCGCTCTCGAGTGGCGATTTGCTCCAACTGGGGCGGCAGTTCCTGGTGTTTAACCGGCAACCGAACGGCTGGCTTTGCCTGCACTACGACCACAACGGGACGGTGGTCGGCCGGCACCTGCTCTCCGAGGGCACGGTGGTCCTCGGGCGCGATGCCCCCGATATTGTACTCGCCGCCGACGACCGGATGCTCTCGCGTCGGCATCTGGCGGTGCAGGTGAAGGGGGGCGAGCTGGCGGCCAAGGATCTCAATAGCCTCAACCGCACCTACCTGCGCATCCGAGCGGAGTATCCGATCCGGCATGATGAAGTGATCCGGCTCGGGCAGTCGCTGTTCCGATTCAGCGAGCGTCAGCGCGAGCCGGCGAAGGAGGTCTCGTTTATCCAGCCGGCACCCGCCAGCGTTCCGGTCCAGCCGGCGCCCGAATCCATGGCGCCAGCCGGGTCACCGAAGCCTGTCGCCGCTCCGGACGCGCCGGCTGTAACCTTCCTGGGTAAAGGAGGCCCGTTCCCGATGTCGGCTGCCGGCACCGTCCTGAGCACGGCGCGCCAGCATAATATCCCGATCAATTACGAGTGCGAGAGCGGTCGGTGTGGCTACGACCCGGTGCGCATCGTGTCTGGCGCCGAGCATCTGAACGCGTTGGACGAAGATGAGGAGGGGTGGACGATTTCGGAGGTGTGTAAGCTAAAATCTGGCGAACACCGGTTGGCCTGCATGTTGCGCGTGAAAGGCCACGTCGTGGTGCAGATCGTAGAGAAGTAGGGGACGCGGCTCAGGTGAGGCGATCCTGGATGAAGCGGACGTTCGCGCGGGTGTCTTCCTGGAAGCGCTCGTCGCGGCCGCTCGTTTCGAGGATGAACCACTTGTCGTAGCCGATCTCCTGGCAGGCGTCCGCCACGCCGGCGAAGTTGACCCCGTGTTGAGCCGGCCCGCCCAGCATCGCGCCCATCGGATCCTCCAGGCCGAGGGTCTCCTTGATGTGGATCTCGCAGATCCGGTCGTTACCGAGCAGGCGGATCTCGGTGGGGACGTCGTATCCGTAGGCGGTGGAATTTCCCACGTCGTAATAGACCTGCACCATCGGCGAGGCGACGCGGTCCAGGATCTCCAGATTTTGTTCGGCCGTGAGGGTGTTTTCGAGGCCGAGGACCACGCCGGCGTCTTCTGCCCGCGGCGTGATCTGGCGGAGTGCCTCTACGACCCGCGTGACCCCCGGGGCGTCGAGTTCGTAGACGCTAAAAGCGCTTTCGCCGATGCGCCGAAATTCGCCGAGGCTGTCCTTTAGCCGCAGATCCCCATTCCCGAAAAACGCCACCAGCACACAGGAAGACCCAAGCGCGGCGGCGGCCTCGACGGCGTCGATGACGTAGACGGTGGACTGAGGTTCGGACTTCAGCGGGATCCGGTTGAGGATGCTGCCGGCGGCGACGGATGGGAACGTGATGCCGTGTTCGCGGCCGAGGTCCAGGTAGCGCTCCCGCACAGCGTCGATGCGGAGGGGCATGAAGTCCGGCCGGGTACCCACGCTTACCTGGATGCCGGCGAGGTGGGCGGCTTTGGCCTTCGGGATGTCGTCCGGGTCGCACGAGCGGCCGAGGTTCCAGTCGCACATTCCGATCGGGTTGGCGGCGAAACGAGCGGCAAAGGTCGCCCTGGACAGTGCGAGGGTGGCGACGGTGGCGCTCGTGGTCTGAAGAAAGCGGCGGCGGGAGACGCGCATGGCGGTTTCGGGTTCGGAGTTCGGGGTTCAATGTATGACGCCAATCGTATTATACAGGCCTGACTGGAGGCTAACTCACATATTCGGAGACATTACGCACGATTTTTCCGGTCAAAACCACATCTTCGTGCGATTGCCGGCCCCCCGGAGTTTGGCTACGTTATGTACGCGTTCATCAGCACATGGGAATGCGGCCCTCTATCGCCCGGAAGCAAGCATCGGGCGCACTGCCTGCCGGGCCTCGTTTCGGCGGATGAACCCTCTCCACCTTTTGAAGCATCCCATGATCAGTGGGCGGTCAGGCATGGCCTCTTTCCTTGCCTCCCCGGCGAGCCGATCCCCTTCCCGTATCCCGGCGGGCAGGGGATCGTCATTTTATGGAGAACGGAAGGTATCTGGAAACGCATCGGGTGAAAAATCCCATACGCCCGGGAGGAACAGGTAGACGATGAGGGTGACGATGACGATGGAGATGAGGTTGAGTCCGAAGCCGGCGCGGATCATATCCGCCATCCCCACATAACCCGATCCGAACACCACCGCGTTTGGTGGGGTGGCTACCGGCAGCATGAAGGCGCAGGAGGCCGCCAGCGTGGCGCCGATCATCAGGATATAGGGGTGCACGTCCAGCGAGAGCGCCATCGCCGCGAGCACCGGCAGCATCATGGCCGTTGTCGCGAGGTTGGACGTGATCTCCGTCAGGAAATTGACGCTGGCCACCACCACGATCAGCAACACGAGGAGCGACACCCCTTCGAGCAGGGTCATCTGCTGGCCGATCCACAGGGCCAGTCCCGTAGCCTGGAAGCCGTTGGCGATGGCCAGTCCGCCGCCAAAAAGCAGCAGAATGCCCCAGGGGAGCTTGACGGCCGTCTCCCAGTCGAGGATCTTGCCGCCCTGCGCCCGTGACGCCGGCAGCAAAAAGAGCGCGATGGCGCCGGCGATGCCGATGATGGTGTCGTCGAGCGCCGGCATGAACCTCACCAGCAGAAACGAGCGGGTGATCCAGGCCAGGGCGGTGCCGGCGAACACGAGCAGCACCATCTTTTCCTCGAACGTAAGCGGTCCCAGCGCCCGCAGCTGAGCGCGGATTTCGGTGCGGCCGCCGGGGATGGCGGTTTGCCGCAGCGGGAAGACGACGCGGGTGAGGTAGGCCCAACACAAAACAAGGAGGATGATGGAGATGGGCAGGCCGAGTACGATCCATCGCGCGAAGGTGATCTCGACCCCGTAGGTCTCTCGGATGACGCCGGCGAGCACCAGATTGGGCGGCGTCCCAATCAGCGTGGCGATCCCTCCGATCGAGGCGCTGTAGGCGACGGCCAGCATCAGCGCCTTGCCAAAAAGGGCCGTCTCGTTCTCGGGCGTCCCCGGATGATCCTTGAACTGGGCGACGATGGCCATCGCGATCGGCAGCATCATGACGGCCGTGGCGGTGTTCGAGATCCACATGGAAATAAACCCCGTCGCCACCATGAACCCGAGGATCATGCGCGGCGCGTTGGTCCCGATGACGCTGATGATGGCGAGCGCGATCCGCCGGTGTAGCCGCCACCGCTCGATGGCGATGGCGATGATGAATCCGCCCACATACAGGAAGACGAACTTGTCGCCATACGCAACGCTCGTCGCGTTCAGGCTGAGGCTGCCGGTGAGGGGGAAGAGGACGAGCGGGAGGAGGGAGGTGACGGCGATGGGCACGGCCTCGGTGATCCACCAGATGGCGATCCAGACCGTCGACGCCAGCACGGCCTGGCCCTCCGGTGAAAGGCCCTCCGGGCGGACGAAGAAGAGCAGGATGATGAAAAGGGCGGGGCCGAGGACGAGGCCGGCGGAGCGGGGGGTAAAGGAGGTGTTTTTCATGCGGGTGTGATCCTCAGGGCAGCCCCTTTGACGCGGGAGTTCTCACGATTCGCTGTGCTGTTCGTGGATCTTTCCCGAAGATAGGCCGCTGTAAGCAGGTATCCCAAAAAGCGACACGACGATGCGATACGGACTTCTTGTATTATTTCTGGCTGGATGTGCGGGGATTCATTACCCGGCCGGCAGCCTCGTCGAGGGTGATCCACAGACGCTTTGGATGAAAAAAGTCGTCTCGGTGGGTAAACAATGCGTGCCGGCCCCTCCCGTCGGTGAAACGGTGGATGCCCTGCTGCTGGAACTGGCCGACGCCGACCTCGCTATCTATGACCATGTCTGGATCGGAAAGCCGACCTGCCGCGGCTGCGACGGATGCCCGGCCTACCACGGAGATCTATTTATTCGGGCCGAGCGCCGGGATGTGCATAGGATGAGTCAGATGGGGTACGAGGTGTCGATGGCGCCAGAGCATGCTCGGTGAGGAAAGGTCGTTTTGTAAAGGGATCACGCTTACCGAGTAGTCACAGGCTTGGATCTGTCGCCGAGTGGTGTGAAAAAATAGTCGCACTGTCATCGCGATGTCTATGACTTAGTCAAGAGACAAGGAGCCTCGGGTAGACCGAGACATAGCCATCGATGTAGGGTTTTTTGTTTTTTAACATACTGCAGAGTACGCGTAGCAGCTGGTTGGACACATTGTTGAGGACCAGCGTTTTGGGCTTGCCCTCGGCGAGCTTGCGATGGTAATAAAGCTGGTAGGTGCGCTTATGGGTGACCACGGAGCGCGCGGCCAGGTGCAGGAGTTTTCGCATCGTTCTGGGGCCGTATCCCCGGGATAGGGGCTTTCGCTTCACGCTCGTTCCGCTGGTGTGCTCCAGAGGTGCGATGCCTAACTGGGCCGCCATTTGCCGATAGGTGATCGGCTCGGAGAACCCCTTCGTGATCACGAGCAGGTGAGCAGCCAGAAGGATTCCGACGCCCGGTGCGCTCACGATCAGATTGACAATGTTGGCCATCGTGGGATGCTGCTTGATCAGGCGCTTGATCTCCTGTTCAAGTTGCTTGATCTGCTCCTTCGCCTGCTGGATCATGACATCGAGCGAGGCATTGGCCGCCGGTGTCTGGATGTACTTGCGCTGGAGCGCCTGGCGCGCGTTGGAGAGGGCTGTTTGCTGTTTGACCAACTGCTCTCGCGTACTCAAAAGCACCCTGATTTGCTCTGTAATGGCCTCATGAGGCTCCCAGAGCTTGAGTTTATCGCGAAAGCGGTAGGCATACTCGGCGATCTTAAGGCTATCGAGCGGATCGGTTTTGGCCGTGCCTTGCCCGAGCGCCCGGTGGATCTTGATCGGTTCAATGAGTAGGATCTGGAAACCGGCTTGATGGAGCGTGTAGCAGAGCAATTCGGAGTATACACCCGTATTCTCGATGCACATCACCGTCTGTTCGGGCGTACAGCCCTGCTTTTCAAGCGAGGCCAGGAACTGCGCTATACCGTCGGCATGACTGTCAAAGGTACTCGAGTTTCCGGCCAGCTTCGAATCAGGTATGTAGCGGGTGAACGTAAACGAATCCGCCGCGGGATCGATTCCGATGTAGTTCATAATCGGGGGGGTCTAGGTGAGCGAGCGGGTTCGCAGGAGGCTACGAGCTGAGTCTGTTAGTGACCTGCGGAGAGGTCGGTTTGTCTATTTAGCTTCAAGCCGCCGAAGGAAGGGGTCTGGTATCGCGATAGGCATCACTATCGTGTGCATGAACGAACGGTAGACTTAAGCCTTCCCTCGAACCCGTACTGAAAACTCGAAAAAACGAACGAAATAATCTAACAGAACGAACGCAGCGGCGCCAGCCGATGCGGCAGCTGAGCGACCTCCCGAAGCGGACGCCGCGTCAATCCGTTATGGAGCCATCCGTACGGAGGTCCCTCCACTCCAGCGCCGGCTGGCGCCGTCGCTTCCGGTCG
>JAWXAX010000276.1 GCA_034439735.1 Rhodothermales bacterium
ATCGGGAGGAGGACGTCGTGCCCCTCCGTCGGGCAGTTGTAGAACGGGACGCCGAGGGGGTTGTGCCGTAGGCCCAGCTCCACGCCGGCCGTCTGCGTGGGGATCAGCGCGCAGGTGATGCCGGGGTTTTCGCCTTTGCCGAGCAGATTTTCCGGGTCGCGCAACTTAAAGGCGAGGCCAAGCACCGTGGAAATGGCCGCGAGGGTGATGTACCGCTTCTTCCAGTTGAGACGCAGGTAGAGCTGCCCGTCGGCCCCGCGGAATATGACGCCGTTGGAGGTGATCGCGCCGGCATCGGAGCCCGCGCCCGGCTCGGTGAGCGCGAAGGCGGGGATTTCCTGGCCGGTCGCGAGGCGAGGCAGGTAATGGTCGCGCTGCGCCTGGGTGCCATAATGGATGAGCAGCTCCGCCGGCCCGAGCGAGTTCGGCACCATGACGGTCGTCGCCAGCGGCCCACAACGGGACGACAGTTTCTGGACGACGGCGCTGTTCGCGAGGGGCGAAAATCCCAATCCCCCATATTCTTTGGGGATGATCATCCCGAAGAGCCGCTCACGCCGGATGATGTCCCAAGCAGCATCTGGCAACTCTTTTGTCTGGAACACCTCCCAGTCGTTCGTCACGCGGCACAGCTCTTCGATAGGTCCGTCGAGCACGGCCTGCTCCTCCGGCGTGAGGTCCGGATAGGCCTCCCCCATGATCCGTTTGACATCCGGCTTACCCGAAAACAGCTCCCCTTCCACCCACACATTGCCGGCCTCGATGGCTACCTGCTCGGTTTCGGAGATCGAGGGCAGAAACTTGAGCGCATTCAGCAGCCGCATGATGGGGCCGCTGAACAGCACCCTCCGCAGCGGAGGGAGGTTGAGTACGACCGCCAGCACGGCGAACGCGATCCAGAGCCACGCCGGCGCCCCGAACCCGTACAGCGCCAGGGCGCCGGCAATGGCCCAGAGCCACAGCGGCGCCCCGGTATACCCGAAGGCCACAAAAACGGCCAGAATGCTCAACGCCACCAGCCAGGCCGGCAGCAACAAAAAGAAATGATAGAGAGGCAGGTCCATGGCGGGAGGGGTTAAATGTGCAAGGTACAATGGTGTCGCCGTAGAGACGCATCACCATGCGTCTCCAACGCGCCGCGACGTTTAAAAGTGTCGCCGTAGAGACGCATCACCATGCGTCTCCAACGCGCCGCGACGTTTAAAAGTGTCGCCGTAGAGACGCATCACCATGCGTCTCCCGGTTGTCAAAACCGTTCAAACACGGCCGCCGCCCCCATCCCCCCACCAATACACATCGTGCAGATGCCGTAGCGCACCCCCCGGCGTTTCATCTCGTGCAGGAGGGTCGCGGTGAGCTTGGCGCCGGTGCACCCGAGGGGATGCCCAAGCGCAATCGCCCCACCGTTGACGTTGACGATCGCCTCGTCGAAACCGACTTCCCGGATGACGGCAAGCGCCTGGGCGGCAAAGGCCTCGTTGAGCTCGACGAGCCCGATATCGCTCACCTTCAAGCCGGTTTGTTTGAGGACCTTCTCGATGGCCGGGATGGGACCCACGCCCATGACGTCCGGCGCGACGCCGGCCACGGCGTAGCCGGCCAGCCGAGCGATGGGGTCGACACCGAGGTCGCGCGCCACCCGGCCGCTGGCGACCACCGTCGCCGCGGCGCCGTCGGACATCTGCGAGGCGTTGCCGGCCGTTACGGTGCCGCCGGCGCGGAAGGCCGGCTTGAGCTTCGCCAGCGCCTCGGCGGACGTTTCCCGCCGCGGGCCTTCATCGGTCTTAAAATCGAACGCCAGCGTCTTCGTCGCCCCTCCCGCATACACGACGTCGCGAACCGGGAACGGGACGATTTCTTCCTCGAAGCGGCCGGCGGCGATGGCCGCCAGCGCCCGTTGATGGGATTGGAGCGCAAAGCGGTCCTGATCCTCCCGGCTCACCTTGTGGCGTTCGGCGACATTTTCGGCCGTCTGCCCCATCGAAACGTAGACGTCGGGGTCCGCGTCGACGGTGGCGGGGTCGGGCGAGAAGTAGAAGCCGCTCATGGGCACCTGACTCATGGACTCGGCCCCGCCGGCGACGACGACCTCGTTGTGGCCGGCCATGATGGCCTGCGCGGCCATGACGATCGTCTGCAGCCCCGACGAGCAGAACCGGTTGACGGTGGCGCCCGGGACGGCGTCTGGCAGGCCGGCGATCTGCGCGATGATCCGGCCCATGTTCAGTCCTTGCGGCCCCTCGGGCATGGCGCATCCCATCAGGACGTCCTCGACCTGCTCTTTTTTGAGCCCTTTCACGCGCTTGATAGCCTCGGCGACGACAAACCCGCCCAGCGCCTCGGGGCGTATGTTGACCAGCGCGCCCCGGTTGGCCTTACCGACGGCCGTCCGGATGCTGCTTAGGATGTAGGCTTCGTGTGTTTGCATGGAGATTCGGTATTAAGAAACGAAATAGAGCTTCACTACTCCCCGTTTCGTCATCCCCGCGAAAGCGGGGAACCATGCTGCCATCGGGCCTTCTATGGATCCCCAATCATGTTGGGGATGACGAGCTGGGAAGGAGCGGATGTGGTCATCTCAACGTCCATCACATAACCGCATAACGTTTAGTTTCGTAACGGCTTCCCGGTTTTCAAGATCGCCTCGATACGGGCCTGGGTTTGGGGCTCGCCGAGGAGACGGAGGAAGACCTCGCGTTCGAGTTCGACCAGGTAGGCTTCGTGGACAGTGGCCGGCCCGCTGAGGTCGCCCCCGGTGAGCACATGCGCCAGGTCAACCGCCAGACGCCGGTCGTATTCGGTGATGAAGCGGCCGGCCTCGAACTGCCGGGCGGCCACCTCGAGCGCGGCTTTACCGGGCCGGCCGAGCACCTGAATGTGCGCCCGCACGGGCGGCGGCAGGTAACCGGCTTCGGACAGCTGGATGACGGTCTGCTTCGCCGCATGGAAGCGGCGGGCGTCGTTCATCGTCACGATGGCGTGGGCTGGTAGATACCCCAGCTCTTGCGCGTTACGGGCGCTGGTCGACACCTTCGCCATGGCCACGTTCTCGAAAAACCGCTGAATGTGGGCGATGATCTGGCTCGAGAAGCCGCCGGCGGCCCGCTCGGACGCCAGCGCGGCAAGGTGCGTGGTGCCCGTGCCGGCGGGGATCAGCCCCACGCCCAGCTCGACGAGCCCCATGTAGGTCTCGGATGCCGCCACGGGATTCGGCGACGCCATCGCAAGCTCGCACCCACCCCCCAGCACCCGCTGATGGGTGGCGACGACGACGGGCTTCCGGGCGTAACGGACCCGGAGGACGGCCTGCTGGAAGCGGTCGATGGCCTGATCGACAACGTCGAACTGCTTGCCGGCCACGGCCGCCGCCAGCTCGGCGAGGTTGGCGCCGACGGCGAAGTTCTTGCCGGCGTTGGCGATAACCATGCCCCGGAGGTCTGCGTTGTTCTCGACGAAGTCGATGGCGTCCATCACCCCCTGGATGACCTGGAAGCCGAGCGCGTTGGCCTTGGATCTGAACTCGAACAGGGCGACGCCATCCCCGAGGTCGATCAGAGCCGATTCCGAATTACTCCAGAGGATCGCCTCCGGGCGCGCCGCGAGGGCGGCGAGGTCAATTTCATCCTTCGGCGGAATGTCGCTCACGTAGCCATCGCCGGGGATATAGACCTCCCGAGACGCGCCGCCGCCGCGATAAAATCGGTCGTGCCCGGCGGCTTTCATGGTATGGATCCACTCCGGCAACGCCGTGCCGGCCGCGGCCATGCCGGCGAGGACGGTGTCGAAACCGAGGGCGTCCCACGTGGCGAACGGACCCATGGCCCACCCGAACCCCCACTCCATCGCCCGGTCGATGTCGGCCGGACTGTCGGCGATTTCGGGGATGCGGCGGGCGCTGTAGGCGCAGAGTTCGTGGATAGATTCCCGGAAAAACGCGCCCGCGCGGCCGGGATCGGCATACAGCGCGCGCAACCGGGCCGGCAGCTTGCCGGCTTTTTCGATGGCGGCGAGATCGCCCAGGTCGAGGGGTTTGGCGGCGGCGTAGCCACCTGTCGCGGGGTCGATCGACTTGATCTCCTTCCCCTCTTTTTTGTAGAAGCCGGCGCCCGTCTTGGCCCCCAGCGCCCCGCCTTCGATGAGGCGCGTCAGCACCTCCGGCACCGCGAATCGCTCGCGACTCTCGTCGTCCGGTACGCCGTCATACAGGTTCACCGTCACATGCCGCAGCGTATCCAACCCGACGACGTCGGCCGTGCGGAAGGTGGCGGAGCGGGGCCGGCCGGTGAGTTCACCGGTGAGGGTGTCGATCTCCTCGATCGAGTAGCGCCCTTCGGCGAAGGCGTGGATGGCGTGCATCAGCCCGAAAATGCCGATCCGGTTGCCGATGAAATTCGGGGTGTCCTTGGCGACGACGATGCCCTTTCCGAGGTGCACCCGTCCGAACTCGGCTACCCGGTGGACAATCGCGGGGTCGGTGTCCGGCGTGGGGATGATTTCGAGGAGGTGGAGGTAGCGGGGCGGGTTGAAGAAGTGCGTCCCGAGGAAACGGCGTTTGAAGCCGGCGGACCGCCCCTCGGCGATGGCGTGGATCGGCAGACCGCTCGTGTTGGTCGAGATCACGGCATCCGGATGGGCCGTCGCCTCGATGCGTTCGTGGACCGAGCGCTTGATGTCCATCCGTTCGACCACCACCTCGATCACCCAGTCGGCGCTGGCGATGCGGTCGAAGTGTTCGTCAAAATTCCCGAGGCGGACGCGCCGGGAGACGGCGTCGGTGAACAGGGGTGACGGGCTCAGCTTGGTGGCCTGGGCGAAGAGCTTCTCGACGACCGCGTTTTTGTCGCTACCGTCCCTGGCGCCGTCTTTTGGTGCGATATCGAGCAGGTCGACCTCCAGGCCGGCGTTCGCGATGTGCAGCGCGATCTGCGCCCCCATCGTGCCGGCCCCCAGCACGGCCACGCGTCGAAACGGCAACGTCACGCCGGCGAGGGCGGTCGGGGCTTCGGTATGAAGTATCGTTTCCATGGTATTAAATCATAAAGTGACGTTACGCAACGACGACCAGAAACCAGTAAAGATGCCGATTTCCAACCCGTAGAGACGCAAACCTGTGCGTCTCCTCGAGCCGCCGCATCATGTCAGTTATCCGTACGAATCAGTAGTCTAGTATCGAGATCGAAGTGATAATCACAACGATTTGTCATCCCGACTCACCTTCTTCCAGCGGGTACAGCGCCTTGATCCGGTCGGCGTAGCGCTCGCGCACCTTGGCGCGTTTTACCTTCATGGTGGGCGTAAGCATCCCGTTTTCGATGGTCAGATGGTCTGCCACGAGCACGAAGCGTTTGATGGTGGACCAGGGGTCCATCCCCTCGTTGGCCAGGTCCACCAACTGTTTGAACCGTTCCTGGATGAACGGGTGTTCGAGGAGGTCCTCTACCGCGAGCCCCCCGTCGATGCCGCGTGTTTCGGCGAATCGTTTCAGGGTCTCCTGGTTGACGAAGATGAGCGCCCCGCAATACTTATAGCCAGCGCCGACGACCACGGCCTGTTCTACGAGCGGGTGGGCCATGAGCCGGTTTTCGAGGGGCTGCGGCATCACGTATTTGCCGGTCGAGAGTTTAAACAGATCCTTTTTCCGGTCGGTGATCCGAAGGAAACCGTCCGAAGTGAACTCGGCGATGTCGCCTGTATGTAGCCACCCGTTTTCATCGATCACCTCCCGCGTTTTCTCCGGCGCGTTGTAGTACCCCAGCATGACGTGCGGGCCGCGGGTGATGAGTTCGCCGTCCTCGGCGAGAACCGCCTCGACGCCCGGCAGCAACTCGCCGACGGCGCCGGCGCGGTTCCGCGTGGGCCGATTAAAGGCGATGACCGGGCTGGTCTCGGTGAGACCGTAGCCCTGCAGTACCCTGATGCCGGCGGCGGCGAAGAGGTTGGCGAGGTCCGGATTTAGCGCGGCGCCACCCGAGATGATGTACTTGATGCGTCCCCCGAGGGCGGCGCGCCACTTTTTGAAGACCAGCGCATCGGCTAACTTGAGCTGCAGACGATACCCACCCGATGGCGCGGCATCGAGGCTGTAGGCGCCGGCCAGGCCGAGCGACCAGTTTAGCAGCTTCTTCTTGACCCCCGTCAGCGTCGTCGCTTTTTCTACGATTCGGCTGTGGATCTTCTCGAGAAGGCGCGGGACGGTGGCAAAGAGGGTGGGTCGGACGTCCGTCAGGTCCTGCGTGAGGCGCTCCGGCGTGGAGAAGTAGGTCGTAATGCCAGACGCCAGCACCCCGAAATAGAGGGTGCGGGCAAAGATGTGGGATAGCGGGAGAAAGGAGATGCTCACCTCCCCATCGGCGCCGGGCCGGAAGTCCCCGAGCTCCTGGACGGACGTGACGCCATTGTACGAGATATTCTGGTGGGAGAGCATGGCCCCCTTCGGCTCGCCGGTCGTGCCGCTGGTGTAGACGATGGTGGCGAGGTCGCCGGGCGCGAGCCGGGCGCGGAGTCCGGCGACGACTTCCGGCTCGGCCTGGATGTGTTTGCGCCCCCGGGCGCGCAGCCGATCCATCGTGATCCATTGCACTCCCTCGGGCATCAGCGTCATCGTTTTCGGCTCCGGAGGCTCCACCACGATGATGGTCTTGAGGCAGTCCGTGTCCGCCAGCAACGCATTCAGTTCCTCGAGCAGCGGCATGCTGGTGACAAAGAGCGCGACGGCGCCGGAGTGTTTGAGGATGTAGGCGTTCGTTGCGGCCGCCTGAGAGAGGTAGATCGGCACATCGACCAGCCCCGCAATGAGGCACCCCATGTCCGCGACGCAGAATAAGGTATCGCTATCCATGAAAAGGGCGACCCGGTCGCCGCGGTCGAGCCCATAATCGATCAACCCGAGGGCTACTTCCTCCGCCTGGATGCGGTATTCGTCTGTCGAGAGATACGCCCAGCCGGCGGGCGTATGCCGGGCATAGAGACGCGGGTTCGGGTAGCGCTCGCAAGCGTCGTACAGGAGGTCGGGCAGCGTTTTGCCCAGCACGGGCAGACTCGTGGCCGCGCCGCGGCGGACCGGGGTCTGCGGGGCGGTGCGCGCTGGTGTGAGTTGGTCGATGGTTTCGCTCATGATCGCCTCTCGGGTTGGTCTCTACTCGTTGGTGCTCCCCCTACTGGAAGCGCTACCGAATACAATGCGAAATTCATCTCGAAACAGCCGGCATGGCAGCGGTGACCGATTGCACCTGCTGCTGGATCACGGCGGCGATAAACGACTCGCGATTGATCCCGACGTCGATCCGCTGGGCCAAGAGGAGCGACACCGCGCCATGCAGCGACGCCCAGATCCCGCTGGCCGCGACGCGGATGTCTTCTACCACAAAGAACCCCTGCTGCCGGCCCTCGCGCAACACGTGCACCATGTAATCCAGATTCCGCCGCGCACGGCGGTACATGTCTACCGGGAAACGGGCGTTTCGCTCGGGATGCAGCAGAAACATGATCTCATAATACTCGGGCCGGCGCAATCCAAACTGCATGTACCGATCGCACAACGCCCGGAACCGGTCCAGGACATGCCCCCCGGAGGCTTCCACGGCGTCCAAGTCCTCGTGCAACAGCCCCATTCCCTCATCTATAAGGGCGTTGAACAGGGCCTCTTTGTTTTCAAAATGAAGGTAGATGCTCGTTGCGCTATATCCGATGGCGCCAGCGATATTTCGCATGGAAAGGCCGGCATACCCGTCCCGGTGCAACAGCGCGCGGGCCGCGTCCAGGATGGCGCGGTGCAGATCGGGGCGGGATGTGCGTTGCGTGGGCATGCCTTAGATTAACAGTGTTAAGCGAGAAATGCAAGCGCGGGATAAAACACGTAGAGACGCTCCTGTGGAGCGTCTCTGAAACGCGCAATCCGAATTGCGGAATGGACTACCGTCGGCGCAGCGACACGTTGCCCACGCCGGCGCGCATAAAGAGATCGGGCCCGCCGCCGTTGATTTCGCCTTCGAAGGACTTCGTCATCCACTTGCCCTTCACTTCGAGCTCGAAGTCGCAGCTGGCAGATCCCATGCTGGCGACGGCGTCTACGTACACGCCGGCCGCGTTATCAAGAAACACGGTGACGTTGCCGGCGCCCGTTTCGAGGCGAGAATCTTCTTCGGGCTGGCGCACGATGTAGGCAGTGATGTTGCCCGCACCGGTATTCGCGCGAACCGAGCCTTCCACGTCACGAAGGTCGACATTGCCGGCGCCTGTGTTGACATCGACATGATTGCTGCCGCCTTCGATGGCGATATTGCCGGCGCCCGTCGTGATGTCAATCGTGCCCATCACCCGTTCCATCGTGATGTTGCCGGCGCCCGTCTTGCCCGACACATCGCCTTCGAGGCGGCCTACATCCACATTGCCCGCGCCGGACTCAAATTCGACGTTATAGTCGAACGGCACCTCCACTTTTACGCGGATTTTGAGGTGATTCCGATTATTGCCGCCCCAGCGGGAGCCGCCGGCCTGGTACCGGGACTCGACCGACACGTCGTCGCCGTCCTGTTCGATGGCGTATTCGTGGTAACGATCAAGGATGGACCGCGCTTCGTCCTCATCCCGCACGCGGACCGTCCGCTCAAGTTCGACGACCACGCGGTCGCCCGAGCTGGTGACGACTTCGATATTGCCGTAGTCGAGCTCGATATGCAGCGTACCGCCGGGCCTCACCTTGAAGGTTTCTTTGACGGTGTCGGTGATGTCCTGCCCCTCGCATATAGACGCGACGGCGGGGCGGTCGACCGAAACGACGGTGAGCAGGAGGCCGACAACAAGGTATCCGATGAGTCGCATGGCGGTTACTCGTTAAAAAAGTGGACGGTTTCCCCGGCGATACGGTCTGCTCCGGGGCTAGTTGCGCCCGGGGCCGGGAAATCTCCCGGCGCAGGATGGCTTGCTACACGACAGAATTCACAGTGCGGATGGTGCGGATACGCGACTTTAGATCATTCCCTACGATAAAGCGAGTCCTGCCCTATGAAAACTTCAGCCCGTCTTCAGGTCGCCGCCATCCTCGCGGTCCTCCTCTACGCCGCCCCGGCTCGCGCCCAGCAGCCCACGCCGGCCGATACGCCCCAGCGCATGCGGGAAGCCGCGCAGGCGTTCCTCGCCGCGCTCGACCCCGCCCTGCGCGAACGCGCCTCGTTCCCTTTCGACGACGCCGAGCGGACGAACTGGTTTTTCGTCCCGATCCCCGGCGAGCGTAAAGGGCTGCCGATCAAGGACATGACGGCAGACCAGCGCCAGCATACCCACGCGCTCCTCCGTAGCGCCCTCAGCCACCCCGGCTACCTGCGCGCGACGGGTGTCCTGATGCTGGAGCGTATCCTGGCGGATATCGAAAAAAACCCCGCCTATCGCGACCCCGAGTTGTATTACCTGACTGTCTTCGGCGACCCCTCGGGCGACGAACCCTGGGGCTGGCGCTTCGAAGGCCATCATCTGTCGCTCAACTTTTCCTCCATCTCCGGCGAAGTGGCCCTGACTCCCGCCTTTTTTGGCTCCAACCCGGGCCACATCGCCGAAGGGATGTACACCGGCTTCCGCCTCAATGGCGACATTGAGGACCTCGCGCGTGAGCTGGTGACGGCGCTCGACGCGGACCGTCGCGCCCGGGCGATCATCACCGAAAAAGCGCCGAACGACATTCTGACGGGCAACAAACGCGACGCCTCGCTCGAAACGTTCGATGGACTCGCGCTCACGCAGCTCGACGCCGCCGCGCGGGCCACGCTGGTGCAGATCGTCGAGGCCTACGCCGGAAACATGGAGGAGGATGTCGCCGCCCGGGCGATGGCCCGCTTCAACGCCGTGCCGGCCGATAGCGTGTTTTTTGCCTGGGCCGGCTCGACGGACGTCGGCCAGCCGCATTATTATCGGATCCACACGCCGTCGATGCTCCTCGAATACGACAACACCCAGAACAACGGCAACCACGTCCACAGCGTCTGGCGCGATCTGGAGAACGATTTCGGGGGGGATCTCCTCAAGCGGCACTACGAGGAGCATTCGCATTAAGAGCCTATCCGAAAACCTCATCTGGGCTTCGCGCGGCTGTGCGGCTCCCGGGCGGCGTTCCGCTGCATCGCCGTATCTGTTGGATACGGCTGCTTCGCGCGCCTTGCCCGAAATCCGCTCGCTCGCGCTCGGGCACGAAGAGCAGGTTTCCGGATAGGCTCTGAATCGAAACTTTCGAGCACTACTCGCAGAACGTACTTGAATTCGCAAGGCTCGAACGAAAGACAATGGACTAGCTAAAACCAACGTGGTGTCATCCTGAGCCTGTCGAAGGACCTCTCGGACGGCCGGGAGGTCCTTCGACTACGCTCAGGATGACAATCTTTTTGGGGGTTCGGTTAGTCTTGAAAGTGGGCAAAGTCAAG
>JAWXAX010000277.1 GCA_034439735.1 Rhodothermales bacterium
CCCCACTCCCCCGCCTACCTGATGGAACCCCCCGACAGCCGGCTCGAGCGCATCCTGCTATCCGCCGCCGTAACCGCGCGGAGCATCGTGGGAAAGGTGCGCACGGCCGCCGGCGTGTTCGCGCTGGCGGCGGCGGTGTTCTGGGGAGTGCTGTTTTTCCCGTTTCAGCTATCCGGCACCCTCGCCTGGCTCGGCGTGCTCGCGCTGCTGGCGGCGTTTCTGATGCCGGCCGGCATCGTCTACCTCTTTTTCCGGGGCCTGCAAGCGGTAGTGCGGCTGCCCGAGCGCCTGGCTGCGGCCGCTGGTGTCGGGAGGGCTTCCGCCGCGCAGGCATGGCAGGCCGCCGTGAAGGACCAGGAATCTTCCACCGATCAGCGGGCCCTTCGGCTGGTGGGCGCCATCCGCGACCTCCGCGGCCTCGTGTTTAGCAGCAAGGACCTGCTCGTCCAGTACAGCGTCCTTTTTCGGATGGTGAATCCGTTGGTGCTGGTCGTCGTCGGGCTGGCGATGCTCGCCGGCGCCGGCCTGGTGGTTGCGGCCGCGATTAGCTTGGTGATCGTCATCTTCTAGATCGCGTGAGATGACTTGATTGCTGCGAAGTGAGGTATCGAAGCGGGTTGGGCGGTTGAGGGTATCACGGGGATCGGTGTGATAATCGGTTACTTTTTGTGGATCGAGTGCGACATTAAGGGTAGCGTTTAACCTATCGACCCGGTTTGATATGATCGGCTACCCTGTTCGATTCATGATCGTATGTTTGCCGTTCTTAATTGGGATGGCTGGCTGCGACGGTTTTTTCCCCTCTTTATGCAATAATGATTATACAGAGCATGAACTCGAACTCTGGCTTTTCAGTCTGGATGGGACCCAACCCATAAAGCTTAAAAACGAATTCGAGGCTGAGTACGAGTTTCCGCAATCAGATCGGTATAGCTTGGTCGGCGTGTCGGCAGACGCATCGTTTTTGTATTACACGTACGAGGATTATAGCGATACGACCTCATCGCTATTTGCCCGTGACCTACGGTCTGGCTTGAATAACAGAGTAGCGTTCGAGCCTGGCGACCATGCCTTCAGGTTGTCTCCCGATAGAGTCTGGTTCGCCTATCTTCGCGGTGAGAAGGCGTTGTGGGTAGCCCATACGGATGGATCGGAGGCCCGCAAGATCGACGAGGTAACGGAAGGGCAAATGAGTCCGGGCATCTGGCCCAATGATGGCCACATTGCATTTTCACCGGATGGGAAGGGCATATTCCTGGCGTCGTTGTCGGGAGACCGTACGTCACGATTGTCATCGGCCGATTCAATCGATACATTCGATGTCGCTCCTGATCTTAAAACGGTCGCCTACACCCGGCTGGTACGCGGATGGAATGGAAATACCGGGTTCGGCGCATTGGCCTATGTGGAGGATGAAATGGGTGCTGTTTTTGTTGGCGATGGGCGTTCTGGTTTGGATTTCCCAGTCGCATTTGCCGCGGAGGGAGATCGTCTGTTGTATGCCGGCCCGGAATCGTACAGCCTGGTGCTCGTGGACCTCACAGATTCAAATCATAGCCCTATTACGGTGAGCGAAACTACGTCAATAGAGGGACTCGTGGTCGCACCTTCAGGCGATCAATTAGTATACATCGCCGATCAGTTTTTTAATCGGATCATTCTAGCTACGGGCGCAAAAGCCTTGATCCAAGACGCGCAAGCACTGCCGGCGAATGAAGACTCCTTCTGGGATTCCATTAGGACTCGACCCCAAAAATTCGTTTTCGGGCCGAATGAAGGCGAGATCTATGTGCTCATCGATCAGGAGAAGTTCTCGGATGGCTGCGATTGACGACGTCCTATAGATTGCCCTGCACTGGATGAAGAGGCCGTCCGCTCTTTGATCGCCTCTGCGTCCGTGAGTCCGGGACCCGAGCGCACGGTACGCGGGTACTACCGGTCCGAATGAACGATTACCACCCCAAATCCTAGCGTGGAGTATGTCTGGCCACAGTAAATGGTCTAAAATCAAACGCCAGAAGGCGGTGACCGACGGCAAGCGGTCGCAGTCCTGGGCGCGGATCGCGCGCGACATCATGATCGCGGCGCGCGAGGGCGGCGGCGATCCGTCGATGAACGCCCGGCTGGCGCTGGCCGTCGACAAGGCGAAGTCCGATAACATGCCGAAAGACAACGTGGACCGCGCCATCAAGCGCGGCACGGGGGAGATCGCCGGCGCGGACTACGAGGAGATGAGCTACGAGGGCTACGGCCCCTGCGGCGTCGCCATCTTTGTGGATTGTTTGACCGACAATACCAACCGGACCGTGGCGGACGTGCGCCACGTCTTTAACAAATACGGCGGGAGCATGGGGCAGACGGGCTCCGTGGCCTTCCTCTTCCTCCGCAAGGGCTCCATCGAGGTGCCGGCGGAAGGTCTCGATGAAGTGGAGTTGTTCGACCTCGTGGCGGACGCCGGCGGGGAAGACCTCGTGCTTGAGGACGACACGTTCACCATCACCACCCCCCTCGAATCCTTTGGATCCGTCCAGGCCGCCCTCCGCGCGAAAGGCATCGAGCCGTCGGAATCGAACCTCATCCGCGTCCCGACCACCACCGTCTCCGTCGATCCCGACGTCGCCAAAAAACTCGGCACCCTCATCGAGATGCTCGAGGACATGCAGGACGTTCAGGCCGTCACCACGACCCTCAACTTCGACGAAGCCACCATCGAGGCGATGAGCTAGAGGGTTGGCTGGTGGGCAAGTTACAGGTTACAGGTTCTTCAGCCCACGCCAACCTTCCAACCTGCAACCTTCTAACCTGCAACCTTCCAACCTGCAACCTTCCAACCTGCAACCTTCCAACCTGCAACCTTCCAACCTGCAACCTTCCAACCTGCAACCATCTTGCTGATCCTCGGCATCGACCCTGGCTCCCGGTTCACCGGGTACGGCGTGATAGCGATCGAGCGGGGCGCCGAGCGGTTGGTGGAGTACGGGGTATTGAAGCTGGACGGGACGAAGAGCCACGAGTGGCGGCTGAAGCACATCTACGACCGCATCACCGAGGTCATCGAGCGGGCGTTGCCGGACGAGTGCGCGATCGAGATGCCGGTGTACGGCAACAACGCGCAGTCCATGCTGAAGCTCGGTCGTGCCCAGGCGGCGGCGATGCTGGCGGTGCTGAACCGGGAACTACCCGTGGTGCAGTATACCCCGAAGGAGGTGAAGCTCTCGGTGACCGGCAACGGGAACGCCGCCAAGGAGCAGGTGGCGTACATGATCCGCAAGCTGTTGGCCATCGGGGAAGCCGAGAAGCTCGATCTGGACGCGTCCGACGCGCTAGCGGTGGCGTTATGCCACGGCCACAGGAAGAGCAGCCGGCAGGCCGGCGAGCATAAGAACTGGGAGAGTTTTATCCGAAACAACCCGGGCCGCATCGTCAGGTAACAGCGCCGGGTGTGCACGCGTGAAGACCACTACCGATCAGTCGTAGAAAAAGCCGCGTTCTTCGTCTCGTACACGGACGACTTCAGCGACTTCATCCACATCGAGCAGATCGTCGCACATTTTTGAGATCATCTGACCCATCTGCCGATCTTTCTGCGGGGCCTGATTCCACTCGGGATGGGCCTGTTCGACGATGCTGATCAGGATGCGCAGGTATGGATACCGCTGTTCGGGCGTCTCCAGTTTGTTAATCGCTCGGGCGAAGAGCTCAGCATTACGCCCTACTTGTCTGTCCACAATTTTTGTCGGGTACTTCATGAACCGTGAAAACGAAGATGGGAGTGGCCGCGATATAAAGCAAAAGACCGTGCAGAAGCAGTCGCTCGACGTTGGTGGGGTGGGTGATGCGCCTGCCGCCGCCGGGGCGGGTAGAACTTCCCTTTTTATATCGAACCGATTCAATCTAACCAAATGCCTGAGAATAAGAAACGGCCTGATACCCTCATTTTTACGAATTTCCACGAATTCGTTTGAATCTTACGGGGAGTTCCGGTTATCCTCGGGGGGGGTTTTGAGGAACCATGATCGCCATACGGTGCGTATGTAGCGGTCTGAACGAACGCACGAACGATGGCGACAGGAGCAAAATATGGCCTGAGTCCGTACCGCTTGGAGTTACTCCCGAGCGTGCCGGCGTTCCATCGCCGGGCGCGCCGCAAGAAGGAGTTGCTCATGGGCGAGCTGGTGTACTACGGCCCGATGCCGTCGTACTACGGCATCGGCGAGGTCAAGCGCGTCGTGGGCCCCTATGTCGCTGTGGATTTTCGTGGGACGGGCGTTTTCGGCGTGCATGAGGACGTGTTCGAACAGCACTACCTGATTCCAATTCCCCAGGCCACCTTGTCGCTGTTGTAATCCACGCTCGATGCTGGTACGGATTGTTTATGGCCGAATTGCGGATTGAACAGGTGAGTAAGCGATACGGCCAGCTCATGGCCGTAAACGACGTTTCCTTCGAGGCGCACTCGGGTCGCGTGCTTGGCCTCCTGGGGCCCAACGGGGCCGGCAAGACATCCACCATCCGGATGATCGCCTACATCACCGCCCCGGACAGCGGCCGCGTCACCCTGAACGGAAAGCCGGTGGGCGTGTGGAGCCAGGAACGGATGGGGTACCTGCCCGAGGAACGCGGCCTCTACAAAAAGCTGAAAGTGGGCGAGCAACTCGTGTACCTCGCGGAGCTGAAAGGGCTCTCGCGTTCCGAGGCGAATAGGCGCGTGAAGGCGTGGCTGGAGCGGTTCGACGCGGTCGACTGGGCGCTCAAGAAGACCGAAGAGCTGTCCAAGGGCATGCAGCAGAAAATGCAGTTCATCAGTACCGTCGTGCACGAGCCGGAACTGCTGATCCTCGATGAGCCCCTCAGCGGGCTCGACCCGATCAACGCTGGCCTGCTCAACGAGGTCATCCTCGAACTCAAACAGCAGGGCCGGGTCATCCTCTTCGCCTCACATCGGATGGAGCAGGTCGAGCAAATCTGCGACGACATCTGCCTCATTTCCCATGGCGAAATCAAACTAAAGGGTGCCCTGCGCGACGTGAAACAGCGCTTCGGTCGCAATCGCGTCCTGATCGAGTTCGGGGGCGACGGGGCCTTCATCGATACCCTCGAACGTGAACAGGCGATCGACATACGCACCCGCACGGCACATCGTGTGGAGCTGAAGATGCTGCACGGCCATCACCCATCGATCGTCCTCGAACGGGCCATGGCCAGCGGAATCGATATTCACCGCTTCGAACGCCGGGAGCCTTCGATGAATGATATCTTTGTGTCGGTCGTTGAAGGCGGCAACGGCCTCAACGTAGACGACGGCGAGTGGCAGACGGCATGAAAAAGATCTGGATTGTCCTCAAAAGCGAATTCATCCGGCGCGTTCGGTCCGTCTGGTTTATCGTCGGCACCCTGCTGGCGCCGGTGATGCTGATCGCCATGGCGGTGCTGCCGGCCGTGATCGGGCTTGCGGCATCGGACAGCGAGGAGCGGCGAATCGCCGTGCTCGACGAAACCGGCGTGCTCTTCCCGGGGCTCGAAAAATACGGCACGGAAGGCTTCCTCTTCATCGCGTCGAGCGAGCCCGTCGACTCGCTTCGCGAGGCGGTCATGATGGGGGGCTATAACGGCTATATGTGGCTGCCGGCCGGCCTGGTAAACGACGAGGGCGAAGCGGTCTATTACTCCGTCGAAGGCAGCGGGCTCACGGGCGAGATGCGCCTCGAACGCGCGCTCAGCCGGTCGCTGGAGGAGCATCGGCTGGCCGAAAAAAACGTCCCGCAGGAGATCCTGGACATCCTCGACACCAGCATCCCCGTTCGCACCGTGAAGCTGACGGAGCAGGGCGAGGAGGCGGACAGCGCGGCGTTTTATTCGGTCCTGGGCTATATCATGGGCTTCATCATTTATGCGGCGATGTTTATCTATGGCGCCTATGTGATCCAGGGAGTCCTCGAGGAGAAGAGCACCCGCGTGATCGAGGTCATGGTGTCGTCCGTCCGACCGTTTGAGATGCTCATGGGCAAGGTGCTCGGCATCGGGGCCGTGGGGCTGGTGCAGATGATGGCGTGGAGTATTCTGATGCTCGGCGCGACGTTGTTCGCCGGCAGCATCGTCTCGCTCTTCCTTAACCCGGCCGACCTGAACCTCCCGCTCGACGCCAGCCAGGAGCAGATGCTCCAGGCCGCCGAATTCACCATCCCCCAGATCGCACCCCGCGTCTTTATCTGGTTCGTGCTGTTTTTCCTGGGGGGATATTTGCTATACGCCAGCCTCTTCGCCGCCGTCTCGTCGGTCGTCGAACAACAACAGGATGCCCAGGGATTGCTGATGCCCATCTATACGCTCATCATCATCCCGATCATGTTTATCATGTTTTTTGTAGAAAGCCCTAATAGCACCCTGGCCATCACGCTCTCGATGATCCCCTTCTTCTCCCCGATCCTGATGGTCGTCCGTGTTGCCGTCACCGAAGTGCCCTTCTGGCAGGTCGGCCTCTCGTTCCTCCTCCTCATGGGCACCTTCGTTGTTGCCATGTGGGTGAGCGCCCGCATCTACCGGGTGGGGATTCTGATGTACGGTAAAAAGCCGAACCTGAAAGATCTGATTCGGTGGGTGAGGTATGAATAGGGGTTGGCAAGTTGGCAGGTTACAGGTTGGCAGGTTCGTTTGATGGAAATAACCTGCCAACCTGTAACCTGCCAACCTGTAACCGTCCCTCCGGAACCCATCCTCTCCGGATGCCTAGAAGATTGGACAGGCCTATCGATTATTCCCTCCGTCCTTCGCGCCATCGATTCATGCGTATCGCCGCATCCTTCGCTCGGTTCATGGCGGTCTTGCTGGTTGCGTGGATGCTCGCGCCGGCGACCGGGCAGGCGCAGTATTTTCGCTACGGCAAGAACAAGGTGCAGTATGCCGAGCTGACCTGGTCGTACCTCCAGTCCAGGCACTTCGATATCTACTATTACGAGGGCGGGCGAGACCTCGCGGAGTATACGGCCCGGTTCGCCGAGGAGGCCTACGAACACTCCCGCCGGCTCTTCCAGATCGAACTCGGTGGCCGCATCCCCATCATCGTCTACCAGAGTCACAACGACTTCGTGGTGACGAACGCGGTCGATCTCCCCACCTTCTCCGAAGGCATCGCCGGCGTCACGGAGCCCTATAAAAACCGCATCGCGATCCCCTTCGTGGGCGACTATCGCCAGTTTCGCCAGACGCTCCACCACGAGCTCATCCATGCGATGCTGAACGACTATTTCTACGGCGGCTCCCTCCAGTCCATCATCCAGAATAACATCCGGCTCCAGATCCCCCACTGGTTCAACGAAGGCCTGGCCGAGTACGCCTCCGAAGGGTGGAGCTCCGACGCCGACGACTGGCTGCGCGACGCCGTCATCCACGATGCCGTCCCGCCCATAACGTATATCGGAGGCTTTGCGTCCTATCAGGCCGGCCAGGGGGTGTGGGACTACATCGGCGAACAGTACGGCCGCGAACGCATCGCCGAAATCCTCCAGCGCCTTCGCCTCACGCAGTCCGTCGAGGCCAGCTTCAAACGCGCCACCGGCCTCTCGCTCGAGGAGCTGTCCGACCGCTGGCGCCGCGCCCTCAAAGAGGTCTATTTCCCCGAAGTAGCCGCCCGCGAGGACGTGAACGACTTCGCGCGGCCGATCGTCACCACGGCCAACGGGGGCTTCTACAACACGAGCCCGTCCCTCTCGCCCCTCGGCGATCGGCTGGCGTTCATCACCACCCGAAACGGGCTGTTCGATGTCTACATCGCCGACGCCGTCGATGGAAAGATCCAGAAAAAACTGGTCGATGGGCAGACCAGCGCCGAGTTCGAGAGCCTGCGCATCCTCACGCCCGGCATATCCTGGAGCCCCGACGGTCAGCAGATCGCCCTCGCCGTCAAAAGCGGGGCGTCCGATGCGATAGCGGTGATCGATGTCGATACCCGCGATGTCGTCCACTACCGAATCCCGGGCGTCGACCAGATCGTGTCCGTCGCATGGAGCCCGGTCGCCCCTCAGATCGCCTTTGAGGCGTCCGTGGATGCGCAGAGCGATATTTTTGTGCTGGATCTCGACTCACGGGAGACGATCAACTATACCGACGATGTCTTCAGCGACCACGAGCCGGCCTGGAGCCCGGATGGGCGGGCCCTCGTCTTCCACAGCGACCGCAGTTCCTACACCCGGCTCGGGCGGTTTCGCGCCGGCGAGTTCGCCATGCACGAGCACGACTTCGGGCAATACGAAATCTACCGTCTCGCCCTCGGGGCCGAAGAGGCCGAGCGCCTCACCTTCAGCGAGTTGTTCGACGAGCGCAGCGCCCGCTACGGCGCGGACTCGACCCGCGTGTTGTTTATCTCCGACCGGAACGGGATTTTTAACCTGTACGAAAAAAACTTCGACCATGGGCTCGTCCGCCCGCTCACCAACGCGCTCAGCGGCATCACACAGATATCGCTCTCGGCCGACGGCAGCACCGCCGCGCTCATGAGCCTCGTCAATGGCCGGCCAGAGCTGTTTGTCCTCAACAACCCGTTCGACCGGGTCCTCCCCGAGGGGACCCTCGCGCCCAACGTCTGGGCCCAGCGCGTCGTCCAGGAGACCCTCTCGCCGGCGCCGGCCATCGTCCTCGCCTCCCCGAGCCTCCTCCAGGCCAACCCCTTCCTCCGGGACGCCACCGATGGCACGGCCTTCACACGCGCCACGTCCCGCACTGAGGAATTCCTCGCCTCCCGCCTCCTCATGCTCACCCGGCAGGACCCCGACGCGGAGGGGGACAGCCCCTTCTCCCGCGACGCCGAGTGGGACAGCTCCCGTTACGGGAATGTGCGTGTCGACCTGCGCGACTACATCTTCTCCAGCGCCGCCGAGGACCCGGATGCCGAAGAGCTAGATTTCCTCATCAACCCGTTTACGCCTCGTGGCAATATCGACGCGGATGGTCGCTACCTGCCGCGACGCTATAAGCTGAAGTTTTCGCCGGACCTCGTCTACGGCGCGGCCGGTTACGACGCACTCTTCGGCGTCCAGGGCATCACCCAGATCATCTTCAGCGATATGCTGGGCAACCACCGCGTGCTGGTCGCCTCCAACCTGCTGATCGATCTGCGGAACTCGGACTACATGATGTCCTACGTCTACCTTCCGGAGCGGGTCGACTGGGGCGTGTCCGGCTTCCACGTCTCGCGCCTGCTGCCGGATTTCAGCCGGCGCACCATCTATCGGTACCGCCAGTTCGGCGGAAGCCTCACCGCGACGTACCCGTTCGACAAATTCCGACGGATCGACGCCGAGTTGTCGGTCGTGGGCGTCAGCCAGTCCGACATCGTCGAGCCGTCCACGCCGGCCCTCGCACGGTCGTTGCTCCACCCCTCGATCACCTTCACACGGGATGTGACCACGCCGGGGCCCCTCGCCCCGATCGAAGGAACCCGTTTCTCCGCCTCGCTCGCCGGCAGCCCCTTTGGCCTTTCGGGCGGGACGGTGCGGTTTGCGACGCTACTGGCAGACGCCCGCGCCTACGCGTCGATCGGGCGGTCGCCCTACACCTTCGCGATGCGCCTCTCCGGAGGCGCGTCCGTCGGGCCTACCCAACAGCTATTTTACACGGCCGGTCTGCAAAACTGGATCAACCGCCGGTTCGATGAGGAGAACGGTTTCCCGATAGAGGACATCTCGGATTTTGTGCTCGCTACCCCCGTCATGCCGCTCCGCGGCTATCGGATCAATGCCCTCAACGGCACCAATTTCGGCCTCTTCAACGCCGAGTTCCGTTTCCCCCTCATCGCCGCCATCCTCCCAGGACCCCTGCCCCTGGTGCCGCTCTACAACATCCAGGGTGTCGCGTTTTTCGACGCCGGCACCGTCTGGGGCGGCCGTGGGTTCGACAACCCGTTCCACCTGTTCACCGTCGACGACTTCGGCCGGCGCGTCTTCGACGACTTCGCCCTGAGCGCCGGCGTGGGCCTTCGCACGATCCTCCTCGGTTATCCCCTCCGGTTCGATTTCGCCTGGCCCTACGACGGCCGCCGCTTCGAGCGACAGACGACCAGCTTCTCCATCGGCTTCGACTTTTAAGCCCCTCGCTCCCGCGCCGATACTCTGGCTAGCCCCGTACCCCATCCATCCAAGCCAGGGCCCCCCATGCCGAAGAACTCCGAGCACGCGACGCCCGATGTCGCGTCGTTGCAGGAGGACGTGATGCTCGCCAGCCGTTTTCGTGATCCGGAGCACCGTCTGCTGTTTGCCCGCGCCTACCTGTTTCCCAACCGTATCGAATTTTCAGGGATCACCCTGAGTGGCGTCTATCGCAAGATGCTGCTCCTCGAAAACGTGGAGCAGGTCGAGTGGCGCACCGGCCAGATCCGCGCGGTGAACCTCATCCTGAGCCTGCGCGACGGCAGCACCTATAAATTCTGGGTGAGCACCGCCGGACTCTGGAAATACCTCATCGACGCCAACATGCGAACCCTTTCGCGGCAGCTCACCGCGGGCCCCATGGCGCTCGCCTGAGGCCGCCGGTGTGGAACACGTGCCGGCCAGCAGGATTCAATGGGCCCCGAGCATTTCATTGAATCCGAACGACCGCCGTGCAGACCACTATCAAGCAAGTCGACCCTGACGAATTAAATCCTGTCGAATTTGAACTCGTCATCGATGCGACGGCCCTGGAACTCGCCCCCCACGTGGATAACGAGCTCCGCAAGCAGCGCCATCGCGTACAGGTGAAGGGCTTCCGCCCCGGTAAGGTGCCCATTTCGATGCTCAAAAAGCTCTATGGCGAGTCGCTCGTCATGGGGGTGGTCGAGAAGTTCATCCAGGATGCCTTCCAGGACGAGGTCGTGGAGCCCGGCGCCCACACGGTGATCGGTTCCCCCGAGCTGACGACGCTCGAGTATGAACTCGATAACGATCTGCATGCCGTGTTGCACTTCGGCGTACGCCCCGAGATTACGCTCGCGGACCTCTCCGGCGAGCGCATCCTGAAGCTGAAACACACGTTCAAGGACGAGGAGGTTGAAACCCGCGTCAAAGCCCTCCGCCTCGAACATGCCGAGCTCGACGAGCCTTCGGAAGAGCGCTCCATCGAAGCGGGCGATTATGTGGTGATCGATATGCAGCCGCTCGACCGGGCCACCGGCCTGCCGGTCGTCGGCTCCCGCGATGAGGATTTGTCGTTTTACCTGGATGACGAGCGGTTGCGCGAGCCGCTTCGTGAGGCGCTGCTGGGCCAGAAGGCTGGCGCGAACTTCCGGGTCGAATTGCCCGCCGATGGTGAGGATGCGGATGAGCATGAGGAGCAGGCGCAGCCGCTGCTCGTCGGCCCCTCGGGCGAAGACCTCGGCGCCCAAAAGACCGATCCGTTTCAGGTTACGGTAAAGTCCGTCCAGCGGCGAAATCTGCCGGAACTCGACGAGACGTTTATCAAGAAAGCCTCGAATGAACAGGCGGCTACCGAAAGCGAACTCCGCGCCCAGATCGAAAAGCAGATCGCGACGATGTGGGAGCGCCAGTCCCGCGAGCTGCTCGAAGGCGAGATCGTCCTGCGGATGCTCGAACTACACGATATCCCCGTACCGTCATCCGCCGTCGACATCTTCATCGCCTCGTACCTGGAGGACCTGAAGCGCCGCAACGAAGGCCGGCTGCCGGATGGGCTCGACACCGATCGGTTCGTGGAAGCGAGCCGTCCGGAGGCGACCCGCCAGGCCCGCTGGATGCTGCTCCGCGAGGAGGTCATCGAACAGGAGAAGCTGGAGGTGACCGATGAGGACATGACCGCCCACTACGTGGAGATGGCCGGCGGCGACGAAGCCCTCGCCGTCAGCTTCCGGAAGTACTACAAGGCGGCCGGCATGGACAAAAACCTCGACCAGCAGCTGATCAGCAAGAAAGTGATCGACGTCCTCGCCTCGCGCTTCATCATCGAGGAACTGGAGGCGGATGCCTACGGTGAAGCGCTGAAAGCCCGTGACGCGAACAAAAAAGAAGAAGCCTCCTGAGCGCGGACGGCACGGATGCACGGGATCAGCGGAATTTATCTGGCTGGACCTTAGAACGGAGTTTCGCGACGGGCGTATGGATTCAGAAGGCCCGATGCCGCACGCAAAAATGCCGGCGCCGCTTTGAAATGCCTTAAAAATGGACGATGCCTTAAATGGACGATGTATGTTCAGGGCGTTCGATGAAGACGTACGGTTGTCGTACCTCCCGTGTCGGGCGTAGTGGACGTGAGCCATTTCCCTTCAACCGCAGTTTCAACCGCTGTTTGAAAGCGCAGTACCTCACATGGTAGAAGATTTTCTCAAATTCACGAAGAGCCTTACCCTTCCCGGCGAGATCTATAGCGGCCCCTTCCGCGATCAGCCGATCAGCGGGCTCGTTCCAATGGTCGTCGAGCAAACGTCGCGCGGCGAACGCGCCTACGACATCTTCAGCCGGCTGATGAAGGACCGGATCGTCCTCCTGGGTACTCCGATCAACGATCAGATCGCCAACCTGGCCGTAGCCCAGCTGCTGTACCTCGCCAGCGAAGATCCCGATCGGGACATCAACATGTACGTGAACTCGCCCGGCGGCGTCGTCTACAGCGGCCTGGCGATCTACGACACCATGCAGTTCGTCAACTGCCACGTCGCCACGATCTGCGTGGGCCTAGCCGCGTCGATGGGCTCCGTGTTGCTGGCCGCCGGCTCCAAAGGCCGCCGCGCTGCCCTGCCGAACTCGCGCATCATGCTCCACCAGCCTTCCGGCGGTAGCCAGGGCACCGCGGCCGATATCGAGATCCAGGCCCGCGAAATCCTTTGGCTCAAGCAGCGCCTCTACGAAATCCTCGCCGAACACACCGGCAAGACGGTCGACCAGCTCAAGGAAGACTCCGAGCGCGACTACTGGCTCAGCGCCCACGACGCGAAGACCTATGGCCTCATCGACAACGTCCTCGAAGCCAGCAAGACGAAGGGGATGAGCAGTAAGAATGGGAAAGAATAAGGTAAAAGGAAAAAGGTAAAAGGAAAAACAGGAAGGGTAAAAGGAAAAAGGTAAAAGGTAAAAGGCAAAAGGTAAAAGGTAAAAGGCAGCGTGGCGCTCGATACGGCGACCATTTTTCCTTTTTCCTTTTTCCTTTTTCATTTTGCCTTTTGCCTTTTCGACTGGTCCAGCGTCACGGCACCCACGATGATGGCGCCGATGATGATTTCCTGGACAAAGTTCGGGACGCCGAGCATGTTGCAGCCGTTTCGCAATACGGCCATGATGAGCGCCCCGATGACCGATCCGACGGCGCTGCCCTCCCCTCCGTTTAATGACCCCCCGCCGATGACGACGGCCGCGATGATGTCCAGCTCCAACCCGACGGCCGAGGTCGGGTCGCCGACGGTCAGGTAGCTGTATTGCAGCACGCCGGCAATGCCCGTGAACAGGCCGCATAGGGTGTAAACGGCCACCTTGTACCGGTCAACCGCAATCCCGCACAACCGGGCCGTCTGCTCGTTGGAGCCGATGGCGAATACGTAGCGGCCAAGGAGGGTTTTATTGAGCGCGAGGGTGCACACGACGAGCGCGATTAGCCCGATCCAGATGCCGGGCGCGAACACCAGCCACGAAGGATCGGGGTCGATCACCATCAGCCCGTTGAGTGCGTTCGCCGGCGTCGTCACCGTCTGCTCCCGCCCCACCCACTTGGCCACGCCCCGCGCGATCTGCATGGACCCGAGGGTGACGATAAACGGCACGATGCGAAAACGGGTGATAAACACCCCGTTTAACAAGCCCACGGCTCCGCACGCCAGCAGTCCACCACCTACGGCTACCAGTATCGACCCGGCCCCCGGCGCCTCGCCGCCGGCATTCACCAGGAGCGCCACCACAACCGTCGATAACGCGATCTGCGAGCCGACACTCAGGTCGATCCCCCGCGAAACGATCACGAACGTCATCCCCAGCGCCGCGATGCCAACGATGACGCTCTGCGTGAGGATCGTCTTAATATTATAGAACGAGGTGAAGGCCGACGGGCTGAGGACGGCGAACAGGATACAGACAAAAGCCAGGCCGGCAAACGGCCCGAAGGCGGACAGCAGTCGATTCATCGGTTATCGGACGGCGACGGCGCTCGATCGGTTGGGTGCGAATGCGCGTAGCATACGACGCCGGAAAATGAGAAACATCCGCTACCGCTTCGCCTACAGGGCGTCCGAGAAGGTCGACTTGATGAGCAATTGGATCGCCATGAGCTCATCATCGGCCATGTACATAAATGCCGATGTGGGCATGATGGGTTGGAGCTGACGTCCATCGATCGTTTTGCCCGTGCGCATCGCCACGGCGAATGCCTCGAAAGGCCACGCGCCGGAAGCAGCCAGGGAAGGGGGAGGCGGCGTGCCGGGCTCTGTCACGGGCCCACCGTTCAGATCGTCCGAATGGCAATAGATACAGGTGATGGAACTGAGGTAGTTGCCGTATTCAGCCGTCGGACCGGGTGGTGGGCCGGCGCGCGGTCGGGTGACGTATGCACCTCCATCGCCACATCCATGGCCCCCGAGCCTAGCAGTACTCTGCCCAGGGGACGAATTTCGCGCGGGGGCAGGACGTTGTCTACCGGAGGGAGCGATTGGAGATAAGCGATCAGCGATGCCGCGTCCGTATCCGTCAGATTGTGGAACGTCCGCGCCGGCATGATGAGCAACGAAGTGCCGTCCGGCCGAACGCCGTAGCGGATGGCCCGGTCCCAGTCCTCGACCCCGTAGCGCCCTCCTACGCCGCCTTCTCCGGATGTGAGGTTCGGAGCGACCATCAGAAAGGGCGGGGCGTCGGCGAAGACTCTTCCTTCAAACGAAGCCCCATGGCAATCCCGACAGGCATTGATTTCTGAAAGATGTTTTCCAAGAGCCAGCGCGGCCGAATCCGCCGCCACCTCCTCCAGCACCCCGGTGACTTCGTAGGTGGATGTTATTTTTGATGCGCCGTTCACCATCCTGATGGTGCCGGCGGCGATGAACAGAACCAGGATGGCCCCGAGGCCAAGACCAACCCCCTTTGAGAATCTATTTCATGGCGACAACTAGCGGATAATAGGTGGATAAACCCTCAAATCAACACCAAAAGGCCACTGTAGCGCAAAATATCATGCTGCTATAGGATAAGTGCACGTCTCGAAGGGTTTCTCTCCTAAGGGGGGTTCGATCATCCTCCGTGTCCTCGCTAGTAAGCCGGGCAACGCGTCCTCACCCACGCCCATGCTCTTGCGGCCGTCAGGGCGCCCCCCGATCCCGCTGGACCTGTCGAATGAGGCTCAGCGCGAGGCCTCCGATCATGGCGACGCCGGCGAGCAGGGCGCCCCAGAGTAAGACGGTTTTCCAGTCGATCGCGATCGGCGTTCGCAACCGGCTCTCGCCGCCCAGCGCCGTCACCACGCCGAGGCGGGCCATCACGGCGTCTTCGCCATCGGTCAGGCGGCCGAGGTCCTCGGCGGCGAACTCCGCGGGTGCGACTTCGCCGTTTCCGAAGGCCAGGGTATACGGCGGCTCCCCACGCGCGAGGAATAACACCCGCGCCGGCGTCCATCCCAGCGACACGATGGGCAGAAGCGCCGCGTCGTCCTCCGCGCCCTGGCCGGCGAAGATGCGCCAGTACCGGTTGTTCGTGAGGCGGATTGGGATCTCGGGGGATTCGAGGGTCTGGCCCTCCACCTCGATCCTATAGGCGGTGCCGGAGTAGTGCCGGCGCCAGGGGCCGGCGGCGTCACTGGCGGATTCGATGCGGATTCGCGCGAGGGTATTCGGACGTGCGAAGGTGACCCGGATGCGGTCGACCGGGTGCACCCCCTCTGCCACGGCGTCGAAGACGCCGCGTTCCGTCCGGCGGGCGTCCAGGGTCAACCACCGGCGCTCCGCCTCGATCTCACCCATCGCAAGCGTCGCCGTCACCCGGCTGATGGGCGGCAGAGGCTCGCGAAATCGGATGCGATAATACCGTGCGGACTGCGCCGGCAGCTTGATCTCGTCGCGCACGAGCACACTGCCCATCCGACGCAGCTGCGCCACCGTGGCTGGCGCCCCCCATGGGAGCCAGCGGTTCAGGTCGTCGCTCGTCTCCAGCGTGGCCTCGCCCAGGAAGTCCGCCGTCTCTTCGTCCCACGCGATGGCGATCCCATCCACCAGACCCTCGAGCGCGCTCGCGTCCACGACGTAGGCCGCTACTTCGGGTGTGGCCGTTGCGGGTCCCTGCCCATCCACCCGAACCAGCGTGCCGGAAGGCGTCCGGCGCACTTCCACCCGCACGTCGCCCTCGCCGGCCCGCGGCGACGCATACAGCGGGAAAAAGGGCAAGGCGATGCGGTCGGGCGGTGACTCGTCCTCGACACCCTGCCGGTCGATTGCGTAAGGAAGCGGCTCTCCTTCGTGGTTAAAAAGGCGGAGATCCCCTAGGTCGGCCCGGGTGGCGATGCGGTACACGGTGTCCGGCAGGACAAATCGTTGCACGGGGTTGCCGCCGACGGTATCCACGGAGACGCCGTAAGCGAACCGATCGGGCGTGAGCGCCTGGCCGGCCGCCGGCTGCGCGACGGCGGCGATCAAGCCCACAAAGGCCAGACAGGTGAACGAGCGGAATCGGGTCATTGGAGCGAATCGGATGGTGTATCGGGACGATCGTTTTCGGCCGGTTCGTCGCGCGCGGGGGGCACGGGCGCAACGTATCCGATGATCAACAGCAACACGCCGACGACCATGAAGGAGATTACTTTCATCACCATGTTCAACGAGGAAAGGTCGACCGCGAATAACTTGACCACGACGGCGCCCAGCAGGCCGGCGCTGGCGAACCACACGGACCTGTTCCGCACGCGGTGTCCCCAGGCCATCGCCGCGACGGCCAGGAGCGTCCAGCAGATGGATAGAGTTGTCTGGAACAGGCCGGACCGCATTAACGAATCCAGGTCGTACGGTACGCCGGCCCAGAAATGCACGGTCCGTGCGATCGTTGCGTTCAGCCATAGGAATACGGTGGCAGCCAGCACCCAGATCAGGGCCGTTCGCACGGTCGAACCCTCGAGCAGTGGCGTCTCCGTGCGGGCGGACCGGAACCAGAAGACGGCCGTGAGCGCTGCCAAGCCGAGTACGATGTCGAGCGGATTCAAGAGCGGGGCGTACGGCAGCGGCGTGGCTGCCGCCGCGCTGCCGAGGCTATACAACGATCCGATCCACAGCCCGGTCAGCGGGAGGGCGAGGACGAGCGTGGTGTAGAGCCGGCGATGCGCCGCCACGGGCCACAGGCCGGCGCGGCCACCCTGGATGGCCGCCAGGCTGAAGCCGAGGGTCGGCAGCAGGAGGCCGAGCATTGTCCAGGCGGAAGAGCTGGAACCCGAAAGGTCCTCCATCCACTCTGCCCCGGACCACGTGGTGACCACCAGGAGGAGCCAGAACGTGCCGGCGTGGTAGATGGCCCGGAGGTGACGCTGAAGGCCGGCGTCGGTGCGGTTGAGGACGTAGTAAAGGATCGCGAAGGCAGCGATCCACGCCATCCATCCGTAACCCGCCAGCGGGTGTTGATTAAAGAGGATCGGCAGGAGCAGCGCGTAATAGATGGGCAACGGAAAGAGCGCTGCGTGACGGAGCCCGGCCCACTTCAACCCGTCGCCGGCGACAAACAGCGCCCCGGACGCAAGCGCCATGTAGAGGACAAACGCATCCAGCTCGGTCTTCCCGCTCGCGAGCCGGCCGATCTCGAAAAAGCCCAGGCCGGCCAGCCATGCGACGCCAATAAACAGGAAGATCGGCTCGACCACCTGCTCCCACGCAAACAACCGGTCGCGGTGGCGCTGGAGATGGAAGGCCGAGAAAAAGGCGGAAAGGCTGAGGCTGACGATCCCGATCGTCATCGGGTTCACGAGCATCCGAAGGGCCGTGCGGTCTTCGTATCCGAGGGTGTCGAGCGCCTCAAACAGGAAAAAGCCGGCGGCGATCTGGAGCAGGGCCCCGAAGAGGCGGAGGCGGAGTTGCTCTTGACGGCACCCAAGCCAGACGAGCGCGGCACCCTCGAGCGCCCAGCCGGCGCCGGCCCACGAGGCGTCCAGCGCAAACGGGATCGTCATGGTCAGCAAGCCGAGGGCGATCGCGGCGAAGGACTCGACCATCAGCCGCAGCAGCTCGGGTGCGCGCTGGTACACCATCCATGCGGCCACGGCGTAAAATGCGCCGAGCGCGAGTGAACTCCACGCCAGGCCGTAGGAGAACGTTTGCACCAGGCCGGCCTGCAGCGTAAACGCCACGACGGGCAGCGCGAACACGAGCGTGCCGTCAATGGGTTTTTCGCCGGCACGCCGCTGCCGCGTCGCGTACAGGATGGAGAGGCCGAAGTAGCAGACGAAAAAGAAGACGAGGAACGGCTCGGTGGATCCGAATAATTCCGGCCGGTAACTCATCCCTCCCCAGGCCGCGCCAATCCCAAACGTGCTGTAAAAACCGACCCGGTTGAGCCAGCGCCACGGCTTGAACCACGCGATGACCAGGAGGCCGACATTCAGCACGGCGTAAAACCCGAAGAGCATCACGTGGTCGCCCGAACCCGTTGAGGCCAGCACGGGGGCAAAAAAACCGCCCAGGAATCCGATCACGGCCATCCCCTCCGAGTCCTCGAGGACGGCAATGGCCGCCCCCAGCAGCGCCGTGGCCAGCAGTAGGAAAAACGCGGCCCCGGGGGGGATGAGGGTGTAGACCTTGAAGGCTGTAAAGATAGTTAGATAAAGCACCGCCAGGCCGCCGCCCTGAAGCGAGAGTCCGTACCCGCGGCGAGCCCCTTTGAACCGCCAGCCGGCCCCGATGAGGCCGATGCCCACCGCCGCCACCGCCGTCAGTCGGAGCTCGATGGGGAAGATATCGTTGTCGATCGCCAGCTTGACGAGAAACGACAGCGCAAAAAACAGGACGACGACGCCCGAACGGACGATGACGTTGCCACCGAACAGGAAGCGGCGCGCCGCGGCGATGGCCTCGTCGACGACGGAAGGCGTACGCACCCGGGG
>JAWXAX010000278.1 GCA_034439735.1 Rhodothermales bacterium
CCAGTTCGACATCCTCGAGGCCATCGGGGCGCGGCTGCCCCGGTTCCCACTTGTGCTCCACGGAGCCTCTACGGTGAACCAGTTGGAGATCGACCGGATCAACGGCCCCGGAGGACGGCTGCTGCCCGGCGCCCGGGGGGTCGACCCGGACGAACTCATCCGCGCCATCGAACGCGGCATCTGCAAGGTCAATTTCGCCACCGACACGCAGCTGCTATGGGCCCGAACCTACCGTGAGTTCTTCCGCGACCGTCCGGACCAGATCGACCTCGTCATCCCCGGCCGGCAGTACATGGATGCGTATGTCACATTGATGAAAAACCGATTCGAACTGCTCGGCGCCTCCCACCGCGCGTTTGGCGTCCGTAAGAAACACCATGCATGACTCTCCTCTGCTCCGCAAACCGTCCGCCGGCGCTGGCTGGTACCAGCGCATCACCCGTGAAGAAGCCGGCTGGGAATTCCTGAATTTCGAAGCCCGCCTCCTCCGCCGCGACGAGACCTGGGCCGGCGACACCGGCGAGAACGAATACGCCATCGTGCTACTTGGAGGCAACTTCTCGGTGAGCTCCACCCACGGTACGTGGCGCACCGAACACGGCCGCAAGGATGTCTTTAGCGGCATCGCCCATACGCTCTATTTGCCCCGGCGCACGAACTTCGTCCTGACCGCCGAAAGTGATACGCTGGACATCGCGTGCGGCTGGTGCGCGACGGACCAGGACCGGCCGGCCTGTTTCAAACGCCCGGAAGAAGCCGCCATCGAGCTGCGCGGCGGCGACAACGCCAACCGGCAGATCAACAGCCTGCTGCCTCCCGGCTTCGACTGCCACCGGCTCGTCTGTGTCGAGGTCTACACCCCTTCCGGCAACTGGAGCTCGTTTCCAGCCCACAAACACGACATCCGCACCATCAACCCGGACGGGACGCTGAAGGAGGCCCGGCTGGAGGAGACGTATTTCTACAAGATCGATCGCCCCCAGGGGTTCGCGATCCAGCAGGTGTACACGGCCGACCGCTCGCTGGACGAGATCGTGCGCGCCCACAACAACGACGTCGTGATGGTCCCACGCGGCTATCACCCCGTGGTGGCCGGCCACGGGTACACCGTCTACTACCTGAACTTCCTGACCGGCAGCGACCAGTCACTCGCCAACACGGACGACCCGGACCACGCTTGGATTTACGGGACGTGGAAGGGCCAGGACCCCCGGCTGCCGCTCGTGACGGCCGCGATGAACCGCGCCGAGGGCTGACTGACCGGTCGAGTGGGTGTCGATGGGTAATTCGTCGTGTAGGGTGCCGCCCTACACGCGAATAGGGGCTCCGTTGCGGGACTGTTTCAGCGGCCGGCATTATTCTGTTGGCGGGTATTCTCCGGGGATATGAACCGCGCCTGGCGCCAGAAACGTCGCGCCGCCCGGACCTCGCCGGCGGTGCATCCGTGAACCCACTCGCTCCCTGAACGACATGCTTCAACCAACCCACCCTGTTTTCCTGGTAGCCTCCGATTTGCGCGACGCCTCGGAGGGCATCGTGCAGGCGGCTTCCGTTTTCGCCGAACGCGCCTGCGCCGAACTCCACCTCTGTCACGTGATCGAGCCCCGGGGCTGGCTGAGTCGCTCGGTCAATCTGCTTGAGCAGGCAGAGTCCGTGCAGCTGTACGGCATGGTCGAGGCGTCCGAACGCCTCCAAAAGCTCCAGAAACAGGCCAAGCACTGTATATCGCGTCGAACTCCGCCGGCCAGTATCGAGGTACTGACCGGACCCGAGGCGACCTATCAGCTCGTTCTGAATCATGCAAAGAAGGTCGGCGCGACCCACATCGTGCTCGGCCCTCACAGCGGCACGGCCGCCTCGGCTCGGCTGTTGGGCACAACCGCCGAGCGTATCATTCGTACCGCCTCCATCCCGTGCCTGCTGCTCCGCGGGCTGGTCGTACACCCTCCCGAACGCATCGGAGCCGCCATCGACCTCTCATCGATGTCTCCGCAGATCGTCGCGGAGGCCGCGCGCTGGGCGATGCGCTGCGCAGGCCCGGACGTGGCGACGCTCGCCACGCCGGCGTTCCAACTTATCTACGTCGGTTGGTCGGTCGAGCACATCGACAACCCCGGGATAGAGCAAACCGTTGTGCGTCCCGGCATCGAACAGGCCCTGGCCGGCGCCCGGGAAGTACTCGGAACCTCGCAAAATCTGGACGCGCGGACGGAAGTCCGTTGGGAAAACGAGCCCGTAAAACCTATACTCCAGTGGGCCGCGACAAACCAGATCGACTTGCTTGTCGTGGGCACCCACGGGCGCAAGGGCCTTATCCGAGCGCTCCTGGGGAGTACGGCAATGGCCATCGCACGAGACGCGGCATGTCCGGTGCTTCTCGTGCCGCCACCCGTCGAAACCGAAGGCTAAGTCTGCGTAGCGCCATGTACAAGTACAATCGCGTCCTCATTGCCCTGAACCTGCTCAGCGACCAGGACGAGACCACCCTTCGATACGCCGGCATGCTCGGCCGGCTGGGTATGCCGAATGCCGTCTATGTCGCCCACGTCGCGGAAACCCTGGACATACCGGACTCTGTCCGCGAGGCCTACCCTGAAGCGTTGCGTCCCCTCGACGAGACCATCGAAGAACAGCTTCGCTACTGTGTGGGCGCCCACTTCGGGGAACGGCCGGCGAACACCGACGTGCACTACCTCGTCGGCGAAGGTCCGACGGCGGAGACGCTGCTCCGCTGGACGAAGCTGAAGGATATCGACCTTGTTATCGTAGGCTCGCGCCGGCGGGGCCGCGAGGGCGGATCCACACCGGAAAAGATGGCGCGCCGCGCGCCGTGCTCCGTGTTGACTGTTCCGGAAGGCGCCCCGGCGCGCATCAAGCGCATCCTGGTGCCGCTCGATTTCTCCGAGCACTCCCGCGACGCGCTTACCAAGGCGATTGCGATCGCGGCGGCGGCCGGCCATTCCGAGCTCGTCTGCCTACACGTCTACAGCGTGCCGGTAGGGTACTACAAGATCGGGAAGACGTACGAGGAGTTTGCGGCCATCATGCGCAGCCACGCGGAGGAAAAATATCGGCAGTTCATCGCCGATCTCGACCTCCAGGGGCTTTCGCTCATCGCCTTGTTCGAGCCCAGCGAAAAGGCCTCGAGCCGCATTCCGGAAGTCGCTGAACGGGAAAGGGCAGACCTCATCCTCATGGGGGCCCGAGGCCGTAGCAACAGCGCGGCCGTCATGCTAGGCAGTGTCACCGAGCGCCTGTTGCACGATTCAACCATCCCCATCATCGCCGTCAAACAGAAGGGCGAAGAGGCCAATATGGGATTTTTGGACGCTTTCAAAGAGTTGTAGCGCTACCGACCGCCCCGGTACCCGGACCCCGGGGCCCAGAACAAAGACCACCACATCCTCATGTCTACCCGCCGGCTCACGGTCGCACAGGCCGTCATCGAGTACCTCAAACACCAGTACGTCGTCCGCGACGGCCATGAACATCGCTTCTTCGGGGGATGCTTTGGCATCTTCGGGCACGGCAACGTGGCCGGCCTGGGGCAAGCGCTCCACCAGGGGCATGGGTTCCAATTTTACCAGTTCCGGAACGAGCAGGCGATGGTCCACACGGCCGTCGCCTACGCGAAGATGAAAAACCGGCTCGGGACGTTTGCTTGCACGACCTCGATTGGGCCCGGGGCGACGAACATGATCACGGGCGCCGCGCTGGCGACGATCAACCGCCTGCCGGTGCTGCTGCTCCCCGGCGACATCTTCGCCCGCCGGCACGTGGCGCCGGTCCTCCAACAACTCGAAACCCCCTTCACGCAAGACATCGGTGTAAACGACGCCTTCCGCCCCGTGTCGCGCTACTGGGATCGCATCAACCGGCCCGAGCAGCTCATCGCCTCGCTGCCCGAGGCGATGCGGGTGCTCACGTCGCCGGCCGAGACCGGCGCCGTCACCATCTGCCTGCCGCAGGACGTCCAGGCCGACGCCTTCGATTTTCCCGACGCCTTTTTTGAGAGAAAGATCTGGACCGTGCCGCGGCCCCGGCCGGATGTCGGTCTCGTCCGCAAAGCCGTCGAATGGATCCGCGCGTCGAAGCACCCAATGATCGTCGCCGGCGGCGGCGTATTGTACAGCGAGGCCGCCGAAACCGTACGCCGGTTTTCCGGGCGCACGGGCATCCCGGTCGCGGAGACGCAGGCCGGCAAGGGCGTCATGCGTTACGACGACCCGACGGCCCTGGGGGCGGTCGGCGCGACGGGCACGCCCGGCGCCGTGGCGGTTTCACGGGAGGCTGACCTCGTGATCGGGATCGGGACCCGGTACAGCGACTTCACGACGGAGTCGAAGTCGGCCTGGCAACGCGACGGTGTCCGCTTCATCAACATCAACATCGCCGAATTCGACGCCTTCAAACACGGCGCCCTCCCGCTCACCGGCGACGCACGCGCCGTCCTAGAGGAGCTGGACGCGTTGCTGGACGACTACGAGGTTTCCCACGCCTATCGCCAGCAGGCGGCCGGCTTCAACCAATCGTGGGACGCGGCGGTGCAGCGCATTTACACACTAGGCCACGGCGTGCCCGTCAGCCAGGGCGAGGTGATCGGAGCGGTGAATGAGTTCTCCGACCCAAAAGATGTGGTGCTCTGCGCCGCCGGCAGCATGCCGGGCGACCTGCACAAGCTCTGGCGCACACGCGACGCCAAGGGGTACCACATGGAATACGGCTACTCGACCATGGGCTACGAAATCGCCGGCGGGCTGGGGGTCAAGATGGCGGACCCGAGCCGTGAGGTGTACGTCATGTGCGGCGACGGGAGCTACCTGATGATGTCGTCCGAAATCGTCACGTCGATTCAAGAAGGGTATAAGCTGACCATCCTCCTGCTCAACAACCACGGCTACGCCAGCATCGGCGGGCTCTCCGAAGCCGTCGGAGCCGACCGCTTCGGCACCCAGTACCGGTTTCGGGACGACGAGCAAAAGGCGTTTACCGGCGCTCCCCTCCCCCTGGACCTGGCCGCCAACGCCCAGAGCCTCGGCGCCTATGTCTTCCGCTGCGTCACCATCGAGGACGTGCGTTCGGCGCTTGTCGAGGCCAAAACCATTGACCGGACGGTCGTCATTTACGTCGAGACCGACATCCACCAGGGGGTACCGGGATATGGATGGTGGGAAGTGCCCATCGCGGAGGTCTCAACCACCGAATCCGCCCGCCTGGCGCATCAGGGGTATGTGGAGGCGAAGAAGATGCAGAGACGGTACCTTTAAGGCAAAACGTAAAGGGCAAAAGGTAAAATGAGTGGCGCGATACATCCCCGGGGGTATGTGGAGGCGAAGAAGATGCAGAGACGGTACCTTTAAGGCAAAACGTAAAGGGCAAAAGGTAAAATGAGTGGCGTAACACCCATACTCCCACACACCCATGCTCCCACACCCGTGCCCATACGCATCGCGGCCGTCGGACTGGGCCGGCTTGGGCGGCTTCATGCCGAGAATCTGGCGTTCCGGATCCCGGGTGTCGAGCTGGCGGCTGTTTGCAGCGTCGTGCTGGACGAGGTAGAGGAGGCGCGGAAGGCGCTCGGCAACCCCGCCGGCTTTATGAATTACGGGGAGATGCTGGCGCGGTGCCCGCTCGATGCCGTCGTTCTCACCACCCCATCCGGTTTACACGCCGGCCAGATAGAGGCCGCACTCGAGGCCGGGCTACACGTTTTTTGTGAGAAACCCCTCGCCACCACCATGGCAGACTGCGAGCGCGCGGCCGCGGCTGTCGCCCGACACCCGCACCGGGTGTTCTTGCTCGGGTTCATGCGGCGCTACGATCCCTCGTATCTCTTTGCGAAACAGCAGATCGACGCCGGCGCCATCGGCCGGCCCATCCTCTTCCGGGGCTACAGCGTGGACCCCCTCTCGGCCATCGAGGGCGCGCTCACATACGCCCCCCACAGTGCCGGCCAGTTCCTCGACATGGCCATACACGACATTGACCTCGCCCGCTGGTTGCTGAAGAGCGAGCCGCGCGAAGTGTATGCGACAGGCGGCTGTTATGCCTACGAAGCATTCGCCCGGTATGGCGACGGCGACAATGTGGCGGCGCTGATGCCGTTCGAGAACGGCGCCATGGCGTTTTTCTTCGCCGGCCGCACGGCCCCGCACGGCTACAATGTCGAGACCGAGATCATCGGCACAAAGGCTGCGCTGCGTATCAACGCCGTGCCGGCCCGGAACCGCGTCGAAATCCTGGATGCCGGCGGCGTCCGGAAGACGTGCGACCAGCACTTCATCGACCGCTTCGGCGACGCCTACCGCAACGAACTCGTGGAGTTCGCCGCCTGCATTCGCGAGGAGCGCCGGCCTGGGATCACGGTGCAGGACGGTCTGGCCGCTACCCGTATCGCCCTCGCGGCAACGAAGGCGTTTCAAGACGGAGGGGTGGTGCGGATTGACGCCCCTGAGTAGCAATTCGTGATTAACGATTAGCGATGGGTCTGGCTTTGGACATTCCGCAGCATCAACCATCCAACACGCTTTACTCCCCCACCCGTCTGTACCGGGACCCATCCTTCACGAGACCGGGGGAGCGCCGTGCGAGATCCACCAGAAACTCCTCTCGATCGGCCGGCGAGATCAACAGCGGCAAGCGGCTCCCTCTACTCCGGATAGCGATGCGATCCAGCGAAAGCGCTGGCGAAGAGAGGGGGTTTCGGGAGGGGTAGATCTCCTCGATGTCATCCAGGGCGACCACCCAGGTGAAAGGGCCCGAGCGGACGGTGAGCGTAGTATTGGATACTTCATACCCTGTCGCCACAAGGAGCCAGCCGACCAGGCCGGCACTACCCAGGATGATGACGGTGAAGACCGCCTTGAGACCGATCGGAGTAGGGGCATTGAAGATGGTGGCGACGCCGGACAGGGCAACCAGGCCGGCTACTCCGATGACGGCCAGCAGCCACCCGTCGCGCTTCGAAGGATACGTACGCATGAATAGTGGATCGATGGGTTTATAGTCGATGATCGATACACCCCCCCGGAGCCCCCCTAAGCAACGCGACGGAGTGGGCGACGGCGTCATAGACGACGGCATCGTCTGCCGTGTGTCCATCATACAGATATCCCGCCCGAAAAGCACCAGCGACGCGGACGAGGATCTCGCAACCGGCATGCACGGCAGCGTCGCGGCGCGCCTGATCGTCCCATAGGCTTGTTTTCGCGGGACGCACGGCCACGGCGTAGGCGGCCAGCCATGCGCTCCAAAACGCAGGCGCGGCCGGCGCCTCCAGCCGATGCCCGATCATCCACAGATGAGCCGCCAGATGGCCGACATCCTGCGCGGGGTTGCCGTAGTGCGCGAACTCCCAGTCGATCACCCGCAGGCCGGCCGGCGTCACAAGGACGGACGGCGGCCAGAGGTCGCCCATGATGAGGCAGCTCCCGGGCCGGAGCAGCCGCTCCCCAAGTGCCTCGGCCTCCCGTCCCAGCTTCGCCGCATCCGGAACACCGAGGTGCGCGAGGAGGCCGCCGATGGCGCGGTACTGGACGGCGAGACGGGTTTCCTGGATGGCTCGGTTGTCAATCGCCCTGGAAAGAGCGAAGTCCCCGGTGCTGGCGGCGTGCAGCCGGCCGATGAAGACGCCCAGCTGCGCACCAACCTCCCCCGCCGCCTCGTCGGTAGCCGTCTCCAACCAGGCGCCCAGATGCGGCGCATCGCCCACGTCTTCCATGACAAGGATGTGCGCCAGCTCGTCCACCGCCCGCGGAACCGGTGGCCGTACAGTGTGTGTTGCCACCGCCGCGAGCGGGCCACGTTCACCGAATAACGCCAGGCAACGGCTTTCGATGACGAGGCGGTGGGGATCGAGGGGGATCGAGGGAGAGGTAGCGATATAGGGCGGGGCGTATTTGACGATGAGCGGCTCGGGGGAGGCCGGCACGCGCCACACCTCGTTGATCAGCCCCCCGGACAGGCGCCGGGGGCTTCCGATCCAGTTGGTCGCGGGTAGGAGCCGGCGGATGGCCTCCTGTATCGCCTCCTCCGTCATCCTTCGTTCTCCGGGTCGGAGAATCGGAACAGGTGGTTGCCGAACGCCACGGGCATCGCGTGAAACAGAAACGCCCGCACGATTCGTTCGAACGTGAGCCGCGAGCGGTCGAGAGTGGCCGCCACGGCCTCCTCGTCCTCCGGGGCGTTGACATCTGGAACCGAGTACTTGTGTCCCACCACGAGGCCGGCGCAGGGGATTTCCAACTCGTTCGCCAGGATGACCTCGGGCGCCAGCGTCATGGAATTCACCTGCGCCCCGAGGCGGTGCCACATCCGGTTTTCGGCCGGCGTCTTTGTCCGCGGCCCGCCGACGTAGCCAAAGACCACGTCATCCGCCGGAATGACCCCTCCCGTGCGCACCAGCATGGCCGTCTGCTCCGTCAGCGCCCGCGAAAACAGCCCTTCGTTGAGGACGAGATGGCCATGTTCGGCTGACGGCTCGGGAAACAGGGTACAGGCGCTGCCGTCGGGCAGGCGGTTGTCGAGCGTGATGAGATCGCCCAGAAGCAGGGGATGGTACAGCGGCAGGCCGGCGTCCATCACCCCGACCGAACTCGTCACCAACAGCGCGCCGCACTCGGCCTGGTGGAGGGCATGGGCCTGGGCGCGGTACGGGATCTGGTTCGGGAGCAGCCGATGCGGGTAACCGTGGCGGAACGAAGCGTACGCCGGCCGGCCGGCCCGCTCCACCCGGTACAGCGTCCACGGCCCCCAGGGGGTTTCAAACGCGACCGGCTCCGCCGGCCCGAGCACATCGAGCCGGAAGGCGCTACCGAGGATGACGGCGACGGATGCTGGAAGTGCAAAGTGCAAAATGAAAAGTAAAAAGTGAATTGTGAAAAGTGAAAATCCTTGATCGTTATTCGCTAATCCCCGAGCAACCCTTTCCAGAACGCGATTTCGTCCAACACTCCGATATCCGGGTCGCGGATGAAGGCGTCTCTCGATTCGTAGGCGTGGAGCCGGCCTTCCTTCATGAACGCAATCCGGTCGCCCATGAGCAAGGCCTCCTTGAGGTCGTGCGTGACAAAAATTGCCGCGATCTCGTAGCGTTTCACGAGGCGTTTAAACACCTGCTGCATCGCGCCGCGGATCTCGACATCGAGGCTGGCGAACGGCTCGTCGAGCAGCAGCAGGGCCGGCCGGATGATGATCGCCCGTCCGAACGCCACCCGTTGCCGCTGGCCGCCCGAGAGCTGGGTGGGCATTTTGCGGGCGTGGGAGGCGAGCTCCAGGTCGTCCAACATTTCGTCGACACGGCGCCGCACCTCGCCGGCCGGCTCGTTTCGCAGCCGAAGCCCGAACGCGATGTTCTCCCGGACATTCAGGTGCGGAAACAACAGCGGCTCCTGGTAGAGGTACACCGCGCTCCGCGTCTGCGGTTCGGCCCGCGTCACATCCCGATCCGCCAGACGCACCGCGCCCGCATCCGCCGTCTCCAGGCCGGCGATCACCTTTAACAGGGTCGTCTTCCCACACCCCGACCGCCCCAACACACTGAGCGTCTCCCGCCCCGCCAGCGACAGATCCAGCCCACGAAGCACCGCTTCGCGTCCGTACGACTTGTGGAGCTGGTTGATTTCGAGAAACACGATTTAAGGCAAAAGGGAAAAGGGAAAAGTGAAAAGTGAAAAGTACGTGCTGGAGGAGAGCTTACACTTGCTTAAACACGAACCGCTTGTTTGCCCACAGCAACAAGGCCGGGGGGAGGACGAGCAGGCAACTGGCGATGGCGGCGTAGTAGACGTTGGCCTCGCCGATATATTCGTAGACCTTGACGGGGAGCGTCTGAACCTTACCCGAGCCGATGAGGATCGTCAGGCCGTACTGGAACCAGGAGATCAGGAAGGTCTGAAAAAAACAGATTAAAAGCGCACCGCGCGACACCGGGATGAGCACGCGCCGGTACGCCTGGAGCGTCGATCCGCCCAGCGTATAGACGAGGTCCTCGAGGGCCCGGACTTCCGCGTTCCAGAAGGCGCTAAAAAAGACGATGCTGAAGCCGTAGGCGAACATGGTCTGCGCCACCATCACGCCGGCGACGTTGCCTGTAAGCCCCGCCTTGATGTACAGGAACATGAGGCACGTCCCGAGCACAACCGGCGACATGACAAACGGGACGTACGCGAGGAAGAGCAGCGACGATCGGCGGGGATGGTAGGCGATGAACTTGCCGGTGATGAAGCCGGCCACCGTCGACAGCCCCGCCACGACACTCGACACCCCGAGAGAAAGCAGGAAGCTACTCCCAAGCGCGCTCGATCCCCCGAGTACGCGACGCCACAGGTTCAGGCTGAGTGCGCTGGGCCACACCGCCGGAAACGACCACTCGCTCACCAACGAGAGCCCGAACAGGTAGACAAACGGAAAGAGGCACACCGCGGCGAGCAACGCCGCCGCCGCCGGCCGCAGCCGGAGCCCGATCGCTTTATGACTCATGCCGCACCTCCCCTTTTCTGAACGCGAGGACGACAAAGGCGACGACCACCGCCGTGTACAGCAGGGCGATGAGAAACGCCTCGGGCTTCTGCTGGATGTCGAACATCGCGTACTTCCGCATCGTCAGCACCGAGATCATCTGCGGGTTCTGCCGGCCGAGGAGGAGCGGGATCTCATAACTCCCCAACACAGCGATAAAAAACAGCACGATGTTCGCGAAGCACTGGTTGAGCAGGATCGGGACGTGGACGCGATAGAGCATCTGCCAGCGCCCGGCGCCGAGCGTCCGCGCGAGCCCTCCCAGGGCACCCAGCTTTTCCCGGTTATAGATCTCGACAAAGAGGAGGATAAAAAATGGGAGCCCGAGCCCAACGTGGGCGATGATGATCCCCACGCCGTACGCATCGTTCACGAGGGGGGGAAACTGCCCCACCGCGTCGATCATCCCCAGCTGAAGGAGGATGCGCGACACGTACCCCGCCCCCGAGAAGAGCTGGAAAACCAGAAACGCCGCGACGGTCGCCGGCAGGGCGAGCGGGAAATAGATGATGTATGAGAGCGCCCCGTAGCCAAGCGGCCGGCGCAGATACAGCGCCAGCACGAGGGAGAGGCTGATGGTCAGCAGCACCGAGATGCCGGCGACATACACGCTCAGCCCGAACGACGCCCAAATCTCGCTCCCCTGCCCCAATTTGGCCCAGTAGGCCCACGTAAATCCGTCGCTCAACAACCCGGCCAGCCCGGTGCTGTACGCCAGCGCATATCCGAGGCTAAAGAGGATCGGCAGGATCGCCAGCGCCAGAAACAGCGCCAGCCCCAGCCGGCCCAGGCTATTGCGGTTACCGTGCAAGGACTTCGTTCCGGAAATCGTCATACAACCGGATCATGTATTCGGGGGCGAGTTCGGGGAGCGCATACGGCTGGATGACCTCCCGGCGCGGCGCGTGTGTGCGGCCCGGGACGGAGGCGAAGCGCGCCTGCCAGTCCGCCGGCAGCCGGTCGATAGCCAACACCGTCCCATCTCCCCACACGGCCGGGTCGTACTTCTGGAGCTGCGCTTCGGGCGAGAGCATAAAATTGATCGCCACCATCGCGCCGGCCTTATGTTCGGCCGTCTTCACGATGCCCAGGTAGTGCGAATTCTGGATCGTCCCGCCCTCCAGTACAAAGGCGGCGGCCGTCGGCGGGAAAAGCCCCTGCAGCACTTTGTTGTCGACTTCCCCGTCGTTGTTGCTCATGGTGAAATCGACCTCCCCCGTAGCGAACATCTGATGGAGCTGGGCCAGGCCGGCCGGGTAGGTCTCGCCCTTCATCCACAGATACGGCTCGATGTCGTTTACATACCGCCACAATTCGGGGGCGTACCGGGCGTACAGCCGTCCGTCAAATGGCCCGGCCAGCACCTCCGGCCCACCAGCGATGTCGATGAGCAGCGACTTCAGGAAGGTCATGCCGGCAAACCCGATGTCGAATGTAAACTTGCCGGGATGGGCGCGAACCCACGCGGCGAGCGCCTCGCGTGTGCGCGGCGGCTCGGGTGTGCGGAGGGTGTCGTGGATGAGGGCAAACTGTACGTTGCCCCAGGGCGCCTCGAACCCTTCCACAGGCTGTTGAAAATCCTTCCCGATGAACGGGTTTTCGAGATCGATGTACCGGGCGTTCGGCAGGCGATCCACAAACGGCCCGTACAGTGCATCGATCTGCCGGAGCTGGTAAAAGGTCTCTCCGTTGATCCAGGCCATGTCGACGTCGCTCATCGCCTTGCCGGCCTCGATCTCGGTCATCAATAACGACACCACCTGCTTGCCCTGGCCGGAGCTGATAGTGAGATCGATTCCGTATCGCTCCATCAGCGCCGGCGCCACGTAGCCGCGCATGTATTCGTTGATGAACGGATCACCCATCCACATCATCAGATTCACCCGCTGCCCCCGCGCCTCCGCCTCGATGGCCTCCCACGGCGCCGTGGCCACATCGATCCCCGCGTCCCCGGAAGAAGACGGCCCACAGCCGGCGAGGAGAAGGATGAGGAGAAGAAGATGTTTCACAAAACGGCTTGGTATTGATGATGCGTTCTAAAATACAGCGTCGTCCTTCACTGCGTTGCTAATGAACACACTATTCGAGGCTAGTCGTAAATTCCTGTAAAACAGCTCAGCTGCGTACATGTACTCGAAAAACCGGGCAGGATATCGAAACCCCAAATAATTGAGTCATCCCGAGCCTGTCGAGAGCCTGCCCCCGCGAAGGCGGGGGGGGCTCTCGACAGGCTCGGGATGACTTCGGGATATGGGGATTGGCGATTTTACCATCTAACAACACGTTCATGCTCAACAAGAAAGCCCCGCGCAGCTGGGCTCTAGGTCTCAAGCTGACATTTACCCTAACCCTTTAATTTTCAATATTTAACCTACTTCCCGGCGCGAAGCGTCAAAACACCACCCGCGCGCCGAACTGAAACTGGCGCGGCGGGGCGGCGTTGCGGCGGATGATCTCGTTGGTGCCGCCCAGCTGAATCTGGTTACTCTGCGTGGCGTTGTTCGAGTAACCGCTCAGGTTTTCGGCGTTAAACAGGTTGAAGATATCCGCACGAATCTCCACCGTCTTGCCTGCGATCGGCAGGCGGTAGTGCGCTCCGAGGTCGAACGTGGACACCCATGGCAGCCGGCCACTGTTGCGGCTTTCGCCGGGGTGGCGGTCGCTGTTGCCCTGGTAGGCGTCGGCGAACGAGCGGCCGTCGCCGTTGAGATCGGTGGTGCCAAAGATGAGCGCGTCGGGGATGCGGTTGATGGGCTGGCCGCTCTGGACCAACGCCGCGACGGACACCGCGACCCGCGGGGCGGGGTAGTAGTAGACGATCCCGCTGACGACGTGCGTCCGGTCGTTAATCGAGGGGCCCCACTCGCCGTCGAAGTCGTTCCCGTCCTGCGCGCGGAAGTTGATGTCTTCGGTGTTGTTGCGCAGGTTGGAGAGGGTGTAGGTGAAGCGGTAGGAGTAGGCGTCGTCGCGGCGATCCTTGAGCAGGTTAAACGACGCCGCGTAGTACTTCGACTCGCCGCCGGCTTCGGACATCAGGATATTGCGCGCCCCGCCGGCCACGATGGCGATCGGGCGGGTGGCGTCGGCCTCGGCGGGGGTGCGGACGTACGTGGCTGGATCGAACACTAAATCACCCAACGGCCCTGGATTCCACGGCGCCGCCGGATTCAGCGTCCGCAGCCGGTACAGATCGTACGAGCGGGTGTGGACGAGATCCACGTAAAACAGCTTATCACTGGCGATCTGGCGCTGGTACCCGAGCGAGAACTGGTGCGTGTAGGGGTTGTCGAACCCGTTCGGGTTCAGCAGGCGCAGTTCGTTGCTGAACACCTCATCGCGGCGGGCGGCCAATTCGAAGGGGCCGGGGCCCTGGAGGTAGCCGGGGGTGAGCGCGGTGGCGTCCACGGTGACGTTGCCGTCAAACGTGACGCGATCCAGGTCGGTGTCTGCCGGGAGCACCCCGCTGTCGATTAGCTGCTGAAGCTGCTGGCGGTAGCCGACGGCGGTCGAGTTTTGCTGGAGGGCATCGGAGTAGACGGCGTAGAGCACCTTGTCGTAGAAGATGCCGTAGCCGCCGCGGACGACGCTCCGGTCGTCGATCAAATAATTGAAGTTGACCCGCGGCGCGACGTTGTTCAGGTCCCCCTCGTCGGCGCCGCCTTTCGAGAGCGTGTCGAAGTCGTACCGGAGCCCCACCGACAGGTTGAGCCGGCTGTTGACCGCAATCTGATCCTCGAGATACACCCCGTAGGTCGTCTGCCGGGCGCCGAAGCGGATGGGGCGGAGTTCGACATTATAGCTGAGCACCTGCACATCCGACGGGATATCATCGATGCCGAGTGTGGACCCGAGCGCCGCGGTACGCAGCGCGTCTTCCTGGGACTCGTTGAGTTGCACTCGGTAGGACCCGGCCGGCGTGCCGCCGCCGGCGAGTTCGAAGTTCGACGTAATCACCTCCCCACCCACCTTGAACGTATGCTGCCCGGTGGACAGGGTGAGTTTTTGCTGGAGTTGGATCGTGTTTTCGATGTCATCGAATACATAGCCCGGATGGCCGAGGCCGGCGAGGCTGAGTCCGTTGGCCCCGAGAACATCGACGCGGGGAGACGACGCGTCTTCGGGGTCGGCGTAGTTCCAGCGGAAGCGGCTGTACAGGACGTTGCTTTCGTAGACGATGCGGTCTCCGAGATAGGTATTCTGCACCCCGACGAGCGCCGCGTTGCGGTCCTGCGTATTGGCCGTAGAGGGAAACTCCGTCCCGCCCTCCAGACCACCGCCCTGGCGTTCGATGCCTACGACGCCGAGGTTGGCGCGCACGGTGGAGCGCCAGCGCTTGGACCAGATCTGGTCGATCCGCGCCGAGGCCAGGGTGAAGGTATTCTGTCCCTGGACCGTCTCGTTAACACCGAGCGCCGGCACGTTGAGCAGATTGTCCTTGATGTCGTACGTCTGCTCCAGGTTGACGAAGAAAAACGTCTCGTCGCGTGTGATGGGCCCGCCAACGGCGAAGCCGGTCTGGTGGCGCTGGAAGCCGTCCTTCACCTGGTTGCCCGAGAGGTCGCGCTGGGCGTAGGGGCTGCTGGCGTCGAGCGCCGGCCCGGGGCGCGTCACGTAAAAGGCCTCGCCGGTCACCGTATTGCCGCCGCTTTTTGTGGTGACATTAAACACCCCGTTGCCCGTGCGGCCGTATTCGACCGAGTAGTTGTTCGTGAGCACCGTCACATCCTGCACGCTGCCGACCGGGATCGGGAATTTCTGCCCGCCGAGGAAGTTCTCGTTGTTGTCCATCCCGTCGATCATATAATTGACGTAGAGGGCATTCGCGCCGTTGATGCTGACATTCGGGGCCTCGGGGAAGAAGCCAGTCGCCTGCGTTACGTTGGGCAGACGGAACAGCGCGCGGGTGATGTCTCGCCCCTCGATGGGCAGCATCTCCACCTCGTGTGCGGCGAGTGTGGAGGCCACTTCGGCGCTCGTCGTATTGAGCTGCGCGAAGCCGGAGGCCTCCACGACCAGCTCGTCCAGCTCGACCTCCCTTACCGGCCCGACGAGCAGCACCACGCTCCGTTTTTCGTTGGAGCGGAGCCGGATGTCGCCGGCGCGAGCCTCGTTATATTCGGTGCTCTGGCGGACGAAGGTCTCGTAGACGCCGGCCGTCGTCAGCCCCGCAAAAAAGACCTTGCCCTGGGCGTTGCTCGTCTTCGCCTCGGCGTACCCGATGTCCTGGTTTTCGAGGTGGACGACGACGCCGACGAGGGGCTGGTTAGTGATCAGATTAAAGACGGTGGCTTCGAGGCTGGCCTGGGCAAAGGCGCCGGTAGCCGGCAAAAAGGCTATAATGAAGCAGACAAGGCGCTTCATCAACCTTGTCAAAGGCTGATAGGTCATGAATCGAGACAGGTAGATCGGGTGGGTGTGCCGCTGGCCGGACGCATCGCTCGCGGGGCGACCGTGCGCAGGTCCTGAGTGCATCCTGCGTTGTCCATGGTACGCGGCGCGAGCCACACGAACAACCGAACCCCCGCCGGTGGCGCTCAAGAAAGCCCTTTCCCCGGAAGAGGCGTCACTTTTTGGTCAGGAGTTCATGAACGACCTGGCTGGCGTGGAGATAGGCGCGATACTGGCCGAACTGAAACGCCGTAGCCTCACTATCCCGCTCATGGTCCGACCGACCAGACGCTTCGCTGCTGAGTTCGAGGAGCCGGTCGACGATCCGCTGTACCTCGACGGCAGCGACGGCTTCCGCGGCGTCCACATCTGCTCGGCGCGCCGGCTCGACGTGCCAGTTCGCTTTCATCACCTCGATACCCACCCGCATCACCTCGCGCCAGGCGGCGTCGATCGCGTCGTCATATCTCGGGTCACAGCCTTTTACGGCCACCATCAGGCTTTCGAGCCAGGCATCGTAGAGGGCCGGCGGGATCCCGTACCCGTGTTTTCCATGAGCCGCGCCCAGGGCGGCCATGTGGGCGTGCGCCGCGTCGTCCCGCTTTTCATGCAGATTCATCATCTGGTAGAGGGACGCGTTCAGCATGGCCATCTGCCGCTCCATGTCCGTGTGCGCAAACGCCCGTTTGACATCTGGCGAGGACGCGACAAACGAGTCGTAGAAGTGCTCGAGGAAGTGGATGTTGCTCAGACAACGGAGCAGACTGGACCGAAACAGGACTCGCATAGGATGGATCGTGGGTTGGGCGGAAGTAGCAGTTTTCTGTCGTTGCAGAGAGGGCGACGAGCAGAGTCTACGGTTCTCGTTCGAAAGCAGGCTCCGCCGCCACCGGTGGAGCAGGCGCCTCGGGCCGGAAGAGGAAGGCGCATGCGGCAAACTGAGAAGCAGCGCCCACCATCACGAGACGGTCGTCCGGCAGGACCTCGAAGTCGCCGTCCGGATTGCCGATCGTCCGGTCGCCCCGACGTACGGCAAGAACGGTCAACCCGTAGGTTCGCCTCAGGTTCATCTCGCCCAGACGCTGACCGGCGATGGGCGCCCCGGGCCGAACGGCCACGGCGCGGGTGTGAAGGCCCACCTCATCCAGCCCCTGCAGCACCATCATATGCGCCTCGTTGAGGCTCCCGCGAAATACCCCGTAGTTGCCGGATCGGATGGCGTTGACCTGCATGTTGATCTCCTCAGCGGGGATCATGTAGGCGTTCAGGGTATGGGTGAAGATGTGGATCGCCGTCTCCAGTTCTTCGGGAACGACGACATCCGCGCCCGCGCGCTGCAGCACGTCGACATCGGCCATGTAGCGGGTGCGGGCTACGATCTGGATGCTGGGGTTAAACTGCCGGGCGAGCTCCACGATGCGGCGAGTGGCGACGCTGTCGTCGATAAATAACGCGCATAGTTTGGCCGTGTGGATGCCAGCGTGTTCGAGGATGTGCGACCGCACGGCATCGCCCACGATGACGGGGACGCCGTCCTCCTTCGCTTTGCGCGCCCGCTGCGCGTTGATCTCGATCACCGAAAACGGCAGCCGGGTGTCGCGGAGGACGCGAACGAGGCGCTGCCCGCCGGGGCCATACCCCACGACGATGACGTGGTCCTCCAGGCCCTTCTCCATTGATGGCTCGATGCCCTCGCTCGTGTGCGGATCCGCCCGGGCCAGCCGGCTATGCACGATGTCGGCCAGGTACATGAGCAGCGGCGTGGCCAGCATCAGGATGACCGTCACAGCGATAAATACCTGCCCCCCGGCCTCACCCAGACCCGCCGGCGTGAGCCCGATCGCCGCGCCGGCGCGTTCCAGCACAAACGAGAATTCCCCTACCTGGGCCAGACCGATGCCCACCGGCAACGCCACCCGCAACGGGTACCCTTGTAGCCGCACGCTGAGGGTCGTAATGCCGGTTTTTAAGATGAACACGATGGCCGACACCGCCAGCACGAGACCCAGGTTGTCGTACACAAAGGTGACGTTCAAGAGCATGCCAACGGACATGAAGAAGATCGCGTTAAAGATCGTCCGAAACGGCAACATCTCGCTGAACGCGTACGTGCTGAAGCGGCTTTCGCTGACGACCAGGCCGGCCAGAAAAGCCCCCAGCGCCAGACTCACGCCGACGAGACTCGTGACCCACGCGATGCCGAGGCAAACGAGGGCGACCGTGAGCACAAACATTTCCGAGCGACCCGTGGCGGCCACGCGCTCCAGCACCCACGGAACCACCTTGCGGGCGGCGATCACCACGCCACCGACGATAATCACCGCCTTACCCAGCGAGATCAAGATCTGCCCGATCGATCCCTCTTCTCCGCTCAGCAAAGGCATCAGGAGCACCATCCCGATGATGGCCAGATCCTGGAAGATGAGGATCGCCAGCATGAACTGGCCGGCCGGCGTCCCCGTCTCCGATCGATCCGCCAGCACCGTGAGCACGATCGTTGTACTGCTCAGGGCCACGAGCCCGGCCGTAAAAAGCCCCATCCGCCAGTCCACACCGATCACCGCCAGCAAGGCCGTGACGACGACGATGCTGAGGGTGACCTGCATTCCGCCGGCGCCGAATACCAGCCGCGAGATCCGCTCGAGGCGTTCCAGACTGAACTCGATGCCGATCGTAAACAGCAACAGGATAACCCCCACCTCGGCCAACTGCCCGATGAGCGCCTCGTCCTCTACCAGCCCCAACGCGCTCGGCCCGACGATCACGCCGGCGAGCAAAAAACCGACGATCGGCATCAGCTTGAGCCGGCTACAGAGATAGGTGAGCAACAGGCTCAGCGCAAAGAGCAGGACGATCTCTTGCAGGAAGGCGAGTTCGACGGTGGCGAGGACTGGGCGCATGGAGGGTTATGGGTGCTGGGTTCCGAGATGATTCCGATCCACGCGGAACGCGGAACGTGCCCTGTGTCACTCCGCATCTTTGATGGGTTTGAGGCCGGCGAGGATCCCCCAGCCGAGGAGCCCGGAGATCAGCGACGCCCCCATGATGCCGATTTTAGCGCTGTTCAGCATCGCCGAATCGGTGAACGCGAGGTTCGCGATGAATAGCGCCATGGTGAAGCCGATCCCGGCGATACACGCGACCCCGAAGATGTGACGCCACGTGAGGCCCGTGGGTAAAATAGCGATGCCTGTACGGACAGCCGCCCAGGTAAACGCAAAGACGCCGATCGGCTTGCCGAGCATCAGGCCCAGGGCGACCCCTATGAGGATCGTATTGTCGCCGAACGGGCCAAGGCCGCCGCCGCCGAGCGCCACACCGGCATTTGCGAATGCAAAAATGGGCATGATCCCAAACGCCACCCATCCGTGAAGCGCCCGTTCCATACGCTGTAGGGGGGACTCGCTGCCCTCGCACAACACCTCAAGGCCCTGGATGGCAGCGCGCTGATCTCCCGATGCCTGGCCGTTTGGCGGGGTATCCCCGCCCCGGATCAGATCCATCATCATACGCCCCTTTTCCAGGAACAGCGACACATCCACCCGAGTGTTGACCGGAATCGTGAGCGCCAGCAGCACGCCGGCGACCGTGGCGTGTACGCCCGATTTCAGGAACATCACCCACACCCCTAGCCCCAGCGCCACATACACCGCCGTGCGACGGATTCCGAGCCGGTTCGCGAGCCACGACAGACCGAGCAGAGCCAGCCCCGTGCCCAGGTAAGCGAACGATATTTCAGCCGTATAAAACAGGGCGATCACGAGCACGGCGCCCAGGTCGTCCACGATCGCCAGGGCAGAAAGGAAAATCTTGAGCGACAGTGGCGCGCGTTTGCCCAGCAAGGCCAGGACGCCGAGGGCGAAGGCGATATCCGTCGCCATCGGGATCCCCCAACCGGCGATATACGGCGTGCCCACGTTCAGGAGCACGTAGATGCCCGCCGGCACCAGCATCCCCCCCAGCGCCGCCGCCATAGGCAACGCCGCCTGCCGCGGCGAAGCCAGCTCGCCGCCCAGCAACTCCCGCTTGATTTCCAGCCCCACCAGGAAAAAGAAGATCGCCATCAGGCCATCGTTTACCCAGAGCAGCACCGGTTTGTTGATGACAAAACCGCCCAGACTCACATTCAGGTATGTCTCCCACAACGCGAAATACCCGGGCGCCGCTGGCGAGTTGGCCCAGATGAGCGCCACGGCGGAGCACAGGAGCAAAAGAAGACCCCCCGCGGCTTCGAGTTTGGTGAACTCGTGGAACGGCTTGATATAGGCCGGCACCGGACGGCGGGGCAGATCGAGATCGATGGATCGCATAATACCTCACGGAGGCTGGAAGGGGAACGAATATCCGATAGGCCGGCGACAACCCGGGGGCCGCCAGCGGAAACGGAACGAGCAGATCAGGCCGGCGCCAGGGCCGGCCTGCGTTCCGACAGGGCATGAAAAAAAGCGATCCAGGCTGCCTGGGGGCAGGGTACGGTGTGTAGCCAGGACAACGTTCGGAAAGGGCTCATCGTCTTCGGGTTAAGGAGAGTGGCGCCGTTAAGGCGCATGCGATCGGCTTTCCGGAAGTCGTTCATGTACCTGCCCAGGCGGGGCAGGATCCCGGCAGAGTGCTTCAATCGATCCTTCTGGCACGAACCACGGCGGCCTTTATCAAATGATTATCCACCCTTTCCCTCGATGTCGTAGTTTGGCGAACCCCTGACGTAGTATCCACCTTTTCATCCCCTATGAAAACGACACCGTTTCTACTTTTCTGCCTGCTCGCCGGCTGCGCACCTGCCGGCGCCCCTTCCCGCGTCGACGGCATCGAGCACGTGATCGTCATCGGTGTCGACGGCATGAGCCCGGACGGAATCCGGGCGGCGGAAACGCCGGTCATGGATCGGATGATGCGCGAAGGCGCCTATACCCTGCGCGCCCGCGGCGTGTTGCCCACGAGCTCGAGCCCCAACTGGGCCTCGATGATCTCCGGCGCCGGCCCCGAATTACACGGCATCACGTCGAACGATTGGGAGAAGGACGCACATTCGCTGCCGCCCGTGGTCAACGGCGACGAAACCATCTTCCCCACCATTTTCTCCCTCGTCCATACCCAGCGCCCCGGCGCAGCGATCGGCGCCATCTACCATTGGACGGGGTTCGGCCGGCTGTTTGAGAAGGCCGCGGTGGACTACGACATCTCGCCGGACTCCGAGCACGAGACGGCCCGGCTCGCGGCCGCGTATATCCGCGAGAAACAGCCGACGTTTACGTTTGTGCATTTCGACCACGTGGACCACGCCGGCCACACCGACGGCCACGGCACCCCGTCCTACTATGCCTCCATCGCCCTGGCGGACTCCCTCATCGGCGTCGTGCTCGCGGCCCTCGAGGACGCCGGCCTGCTGGGCTCGAGCCTGGTCATCGTCTCGTCCGACCACGGCGGCATCGGGCTGGGGCATGGTGGCGAGACGCCCGAGGAGTTGGAGATTCCGTTCCTGATGCTGGGCCGCGGCGTCCGCCCGGGTTTCCTCATCGAAGCGCCGGTCGGCACCATCGACAACGCCGCGACGGTCGCCTTCGCCCTGGGCCTGCAGCCGCCGTATGTGTGGACCGGCCGGCCCGTGTCGAGCGCCTTCGAGGGCAACCCCGTCCCGGCCCTCCTCTACACCGCCCAACACACCCGCACGACCCCCATCATCCATCCCCCCCGGAGCGGCTATGACCCTCCTGGTGGCCTGTTTATCGACGAAACGCCCACCGTACGCCTCGTAAACCCCGATGGCGCCGGCGACCTCCGATATACCGTCGACGGGTCCGTACCGACAGCCGCGTCCCCGATTTACGAGGCGCCTTTCACTGTCGATAAAACGACGGTCGTCCAGGCGGCGGTATTTGAAGGAGATCGCCAGAAGAGCGCGCGGGCGGCCGGCTTTTTTCGCCTGCTGCGGAATCCTGTAGCCGGCGGCAACGGCATTCGCTTTCGCGCCTATGCGGTGGACAACCTCCGCTCGTTGCCCGACGTGAGCCGGCGCAGGGCCGACACCGAAGGCACTACGTACGAAATCACGAGCCAAGGTCTCTCCCTCCCCCGCCCCCAGCACGTGGTGGTCGTCTTCGAAAGCCAACTCGCCATCGACACCCCGGGCGTGTATACCTTCACCACGGGCTCCGACGACGGCAGCAAGCTGTTCGTGAACGGCCGGGAGGTGGTGGATAACGACGGCGACCACGGCGTTCTAGAGCGCTCGGGGGATATCGAACTGACGGCGGGCCGGCACGCCCTGCGGGTCGAGTGGTTCAACGGCGGTGGCGGCGGATGGCTCGGCGCCTACATCCAGGGCCCCGGCGTCCCAAGGCAGATCCTTCCGGCAGACCGTTTGTTTTTAGATTGATTACAGGACTCAGATCAAAGATTAACGTATCTATTTATTTTCACTTTAAACTTTTATACTCCGGACAGTTTTCGTAGCGGGAACGTGCCTGACTACCAGGCCCCTCCTCGATTCGAGGAGGAGCAAATCCCGTCGGCGCGAAGCGATGACGGGATGGGGAGGAGCGAAGCGATCCCGGGCAGATGGTCAAAAGACGCCCCACGAGTCGCTGCCTTAATTTTTTCAAACTCGGCTCTCAAGTCGAGTTGTGAAAAAATGATCCACGTTGACGTCGGGCATTACTCCTCCCCGTTCTGACTTCGATAAATCGACGTCAGAACTCGCCCCTCCTCGGATCGAGGAGGGGCCTGATTTTTCACGCGGCAACACACCCTAAACTGTCCGAAGTATTAAGGTGAAAAGTTAAAACTGTGGAGAATCTTCGCACATTTGGGCTATCCCTGGTGATCAGGCCCCTCCTTGGATCGAGGAGGGGCCTGATTCGTTCACTGTAGCCCTGTCCTTGACAAACTGTCCGAAGTATTAAACTTTTCACTTTTCACTTTTACCTTTTCACTTTTACCTTTTACCTTCCCATCACCTTCCCATATCTACCGCCTTCTGAATAAACGTCTCGGCGTCATCGATGAGCGCCTGGAATCGCCCCGGCGTCAGGCCGAGGGTGGTGAGGGCCGGCGACGCGAGGAGGTCGCCGGGGGATTCGTTGTCCAGAAAGGCATGGGCGAGCCGGGTAGCGAGATGGACGACGGCGACGATGCGGGTCGCTTCCGGCGGCGCCTCGTCCGGAGTTTCGAAATACAGGCAGCTCCAGCGAACGACCAGCGGGAGCGTCCAAGCCTCCGCCACCAGGAATCCAACGCGGCGGTGAAATTCCTCGGCCAGGGCGATTTCCATCGCCATAGTCAGGTCGATCGCCCGCCGGCTTTTCAAGTCTTCGATCGCCTGGTAGACGGTGGGCTTGCCGACCGAATGCAGGAGCCCACACAGGAATGCCTCTTCGCTTTCCATTCCGCACACGCCGGCCAGTTCACTCGCCAGCAGCGCCGCGAGCTGGGCATGCTTCCATATCGCCGCCATCTCCTGCTCGTGGGCATGGGCCGTGAACACCTTGCCGCGGACGATGTGCGAGACCGCGATCCGGCCGAGCAACCGGATACCGAGCCGGGCGATGGCCAGCTGGAGCGACGTAATCGGCCGCACCCCGCCGTACGCGGCCGAGTTACACACCCGGACCACGCTGCCGACCAGGCTCTGATCTTTCTGGATGAGATCGGCCATGGCCCGCGCGTTGGCGTCGGGATCCTTGTACATCCGCAGCATCTCGATCGCGACCGCCGGCAGCACGGGAATCGTGAGCTGGGCCTCGTCGATGTACGCCTGAAGGATGCCCCGCTGGGTGTCGAGTTTCGAGTCGAGGTCGATGGCCATATCACACTGAAAAATGCGCCGCCAGGCACGAGCCATCGGTTGCGCGGCGCTTCACCTTGAGGAAAAACCTGTCTCTGGTTTCGACCGCGAGCCGGCATACTTTAAGCGATCGTGAGGTATGGGATATGGCCCAGCAGAGGGTTGTTTTATAATCGGTTGACAAGTCGCCTGCCTGGCCGCTACTTTGGGTACAACCCTCACGGACACACACCTACCCCATGCCACGGCAGTTGCTTCTTTTTCTCGCACTCACGCTAAGCGCTTCCAGCGCCTTCGCCCAGGCCAAATCCATCGTCGCCGACCGGCTTTACGTCCCCTACCTCCCTACTGCCCCGGCCATCGACGGGCGCCTGGAGGACTGGAAGGACGCCGCGTTCAGCGACGGCCTATGGGACATCGCGCGCCTCCGCCACGAACCCTGGTACGACGAAGGCCGGCGCAATCGCCTTACCGACCACGGCAACAACGAACCCCACATCGAAGACGACCTCAGCGCCCGCTACTATACGGCGTGGGACGACACGTACCTCTATTTCGGCGCCGAGGTGCACGACAACGTAAGCGACCTCGCCGACCCCGCCCACGAGCCCCACCGCTGGATGTTTAAAGACGCCATCTGCTGGTTCATCGAGGCCCCGCGCGACGAGGCGCCCGAATGGTTTGGTCAGGGAGATAATGGCTTCTGCTTCGTGGCCGACGCATCCCACCCGCCCCACGGCGCCTGGTGGCGCCACGGCGCACGGGGGCAGCGCATGCTCGAAGAGCCCATCCCAACTAGCGCCGTCGAGTGGTCCGTTCGCATGAACCCCTGGGGAGACAGCGCCGGCGACTTCATCCTTGAGGCCCGGGTGGCCATGGCCCCGACGCTCGGCGCCAGCGACCCGCGCTGGCAGCCGCCTCAGGTTGGCGATGAATATGGCATCATGATCGTCCACACCGACCCCGACGGGGGCGACTACGGCGGCCACTTCATGATCTACGGCACCGGCGACGACGACAGCACCTGGGGCCGGATCATCCTGAGCCCGGCCCAGGCGCCGATAGTGCGACTGGAGAAATAATGCAAAATGCAAATCGCAAAATGCAAAGTGAACGGGTCGTGGCCTGCCCAACGTAATGCGGTGTCCTTGAACATTTAACATCGAACCTTGAACCCTTACCCATCCATGAATCGACGAGACTTCGTAGCCGCCGCCGGCCTGGCGCCCCTCGCCGCCGTGCCCGGATTCGCCTCCGCCCCCGCGGCCGGCAACCAGTATTTTGAGCTCCGCCACTACCAGCCGCTCGTCGGCCCGGGCCGGCAGCGGCTTGAGAACTTCCTGAAGGACGTGGCCATCCCCGCCTGGAACCGGCACGGCATCCCGGCCGTCGGCGTGTTCAGCGTGGTGCATGGCCCGAACGTGCCGTCGCTGTATCTCCTCCTCACGCACGACTCGCTCGAATCCGCCGCGACACTAACGGCCCGCCTCGCAAAGGACACCGCGTACCAGGAGGCCGGCGCCGACTTCCTGAGCCCCCCGCTCGGCAGCCCGGGGTTCGTCCGCTTCGAGAGCTCCCTCAGCCGCGCGTTCGACTCGATTCCGAAGCTCGAAATCCCCGCCGAAACCGCCGGCAATCAGCCACGCATTTTCGAACTCCGCATCTACGAGAGCCACAGCGAAACCGCCGCGCGGCGGAAGGTCGAGATGTTCGACGCGGGCGAAATCCCCATCTTCCGCGACACCGGTCTCAACCCGGTCTGGTTCGGGGAGACGATCGCCGGCGGCCTGATGCCCAATCTGACCTACATGATTTCCTTCAAGGACCTCGCCGCCCACGCCGCCGCATGGGACGCGTTCCGGGCCCACCCCGACTGGAAGACGCTCAGCGCCGACCCCTACTACAAGGACACGGTGTCGAACATCTCGTCCTACATCCTACGCCCGACAGCGTATTCGCAGATTTGACGCGGGCATTCGACGGCGTCGTACGGCCACCCCAAGGCGTGGCCCTTCATGGCGCCACCCAACATCCATAAACCATCAACCCGATCATGAAAACAACCCTTTACAGCCTCGCGCTTACCCTCGCGCTGGCGATGCCCGCCCTCGCCCAGCAACACGACATGCACGGTATGGCCGGCATGGAAGAAATGCACAAGATGCACGGCTACATGGGCCGGTGGACGCTGGACATCCCCGGCGGCGCCGGCTGGTTGAACGTGCACCACGAAAAAGGCTATCTGGATGCCGAGCTGCTCTGGATGGGCGGCAGCGTATTGCCCGTCGCCAGTGCGTATGAGGAGCACGGCAAACTGGTCGTCACCCGCGTCGGCAACGTCGTGAAAGAGAACGATGGGATGGACAAAGCCGTTCGCACCCACCAGGTGACGGACCGGTTCGAGTTTGTCCTGGGCGCAAACGAGCTAGTCGGCACCGCCTATTTTCCGGCGGACAACGGACTGAGCACGCAGGTCGTCCGCTTCACCGGCACGCGGCTGGCGGCCCTGCCGGCGGCGCCCGACCTCGCGAAGGCCCAGAAAGGCACGCCGATCACCCTGTTTAACGGAAAGGACCTCAGCGGCTGGAAGTTGATCAACCCCGAGCAGAAAAACGGCTTCAAGGTCGAAAACGGTCTGCTCATCAACGACCCCGTGCAGCCGGCCAACGACCCACACGCGTACAGCTACGGCAACCTGCGCACCGAGCAGGAATTCGAGGACTTTAATCTCAAACTGGAGGTCAACATCCCCGCCGGCAGCAACAGCGGCGTGTACCTCCGCGGCCTGTATGAAATCCAGGTCGTGGACAGCTACGGTAAGGATCTCGACTCCCACAACATGGGCGGGCTGTATAGCCGCGTCACCCCGGCGGAAGCGGCCGAAAAGCCGGCCGGCGAGTGGCAGACGATGGACATCACGCTGTACCAGCAGCACGTGACGGTGCTCCTGAACGGCAAGAAGATCCTCGACAACGCCCCCGTACTGGGCGTCACCGGCGGCGCGATGCAGGCCGACATGTCGAAGCCCGGCCCTATCTACCTTCAGGGCGACCACGGGACGGTCATGTACCGGAATATGGTGCTCACGCCGCTGAAGTAGGTTTAATGTTCGGGGTTTAAGGTTCAAAGGGGTTTTTATACCTTGAGAAACTGTTGGGATTTCCACAATCTAAGGCATCGTCATCCCCGCGAAGGCGGGGATCCAGCCATCTGACTGGCATTTTTCTGGGTCCCCGCCTGCGCGGGGATGACTTGCTCCTTATGAAATACACAAATCTCAACAGTCTCTGAACCTTAAACCCCGAACATTAAACCATTCCTATCATGCGACTCTTCCTTTTTATTGTCACGCTGACACTGATCGTTCAGACCAGCAGCGCGCAACCCGCTCGCCCGCGCATCGCGTGGCCGGATGGGGTTCAGGCGGCGGTCAGCCTGTCGTTCGACGACGCGCGGCATAGCCAGGTGGACGTTGGGACGGCCGTGCTCGATCGGCATGGGGTGAAGGCGACGTTTTACCTGGTCCCGAGCCGGGCGGCGGAGCGGTTGGAGGGATGGAAGGCGGCGGTGGCGGCCGGCCACGAGATGGGCAACCACTCGATCAACCACCCCTGCACGGGAAACTTCGTCTGGATCGGCGACAACGCCAACGAGGCGTACACGATGGACCGGATGCGAGATGAATTGGTGGAGGCGAGCCGGCAGATCGAGGCGATGCTCGGCGTGGCGCCGGTGTCGTTCGCCTATCCGTGTGGGATGACGTTTATCGGGCGCGGGGCGTCCACGCAGAGCTACGTCCCCCTTATCGACGAACTCTTCCTCACCGGCCGCGGCTGGTTGGACGAAGGCCCGAACGACCCGCTCTTCGCCGACATGGCGCAGCTGTTGGGTCAGGAGATGGACGGGAAGGACTTCAGCCAGATCGAGACGCTGATCGATTTCGCGAAGTCTCACAACAGCTGGGTGGTGCTCGCCGGCCACGAGATCGGCACGGGTGGCAACCAGACCACCCAAATTCCGATGCTGGAAGAGCTGATGGCCTACGCCGCGGATCCGGCGAACGGGGTCTGGCTGGCGCCTGTCGGGGAGGTGGCGCGGTATATCGAGAGCCGGCGGTAAGGGCTTAGCGCTACGAGGTGCCGAGTCGACTGCCGCTTTTCCGTATTATTTGCGCCTTTCGGCCCACCGCAACGGGTTGTATTCGATGTACCGGCGAACGCGATTCAACCCGTCATGATCGCGGATGATGGATTCGTAATAATCCCGTTGCCATACCGGTTCGCCCGGGGTTCCGCGCAGGATATTGATGCGACGTGCCGAAAATGTTTTCCATGCCCGCATGATTTCAGACAGGCCGTGGCGCCGGGGGGCGGCGTCCGTTGGTGGTGGCGTTGGGGTCGGACCGGGCAATGACGTGTCCGGACGGGCGGTTGGGGCGGTTGTAGCGGGTTTTAAACCCGCCCCTACGGGGCCACCGCCATCGGCGCGGCCATTGCCATACCCCAACAATTGCACAATGCCATGCGCATGGTCCGGCATGACGACAAATGCATCCAACCGGACGTGCGGATAATGCCGCGGCAGATCATACCACGCATCCGCGACAGCCTGGCCCAGGGCATTCAGCCGCATCTGACCCTTTTCAATCCGCCCCAATCGAATGCGTTTGTCACACATACAAACAGTTACGAAATACCACCCTGGCCTGCTGTAGTCGTATCCCTTCAGCCTGATCGATCGTCGATGATGCTTACGGGGATCGAACATGCCTCATTCCTCGGGTGGCGACTCTTCGAAGGGCGTCTCCACCACCCGGTCGAACGCCAGGCCGCTGGCGCCCTCGCCCCTGCCGGTCTGTTTCCGGGCGCCGAACCAGGTGACAACCTTTCCGCCGTACCACCGGGTTCGCTGGAACGCCTGGGTCATGCGCACGCCGGCTCGCGGCACCTCCTCCTCGTGGATGAAATACGGCAACGAGGCGTCCAATCCCTCGCGCAATAACAGGCTACGGGGTTCGATCTTCACGGGGGGGAGGCTCGCCGGCGCATCCTGCAGCACCCGTGGCAACGCGGCGCGTTGGAGCTGGATCTCGCGGTTGCTGCCCGGGACGTGCACGGGGATAAACGGTATCCAGTGTTCGGGCACGGTGTTCATCACCTCGTAGCGGATCGGGGCCTGGTACTCGATGTCGTCCGGCACGATCTCCCCCCCTTCCAGGCCCTGCCGCAGCAGACGCTGGTGGAACGCGCGGGTCTCGTAGCCGGCTTCGTTGCCGGCGCCCGACCCACCCGACGCCATCGGGATCCGCTTCTCCACCCCCCACACCATGTTGGCCATCTCGTCGCGGATAAGCAGCACGTCTTCCAGCGGCGGGCCCTCCTGCACTTTCGGGACGGTGGGCAGCAGGAGCAGACTCGTGTCCGCCGCGGCATCGTTCAGGCCGCGTTTGCTGACGGTGTACATCGCCCAACGCTGCCAGGCGTCGTCCGGGCCCTGGCCGGCGGGCTCCACCCACGTCCGTTCGCCGAACACGTTGGTCACGGCCATCCCGCGGACAGTGGCGATGCTGCCGGCGGGCAGGGCGTGCGGGAGCAGAAACCAGTCGTTTGCATACACGAGCCCGAACTCCATAAACAGCAGCTTACCGAGGTCGGTCGTGTCCGGCGCGATATCACCGAAGTTGGTCTTCCGGTCCTCGAACGCCCACCAGCGGGTGTTCGGCATCCCATCGTACGTCACCTGGACGGGCACAAACGACTGGGTGGTGGACGGCGGCGGCACACCGGCCGGCGGCGGCACGGGCGCCTCGCCGTCGATGGTCTTGAGCGCGGGATCGACATCGACGCTGTACCAGTCCAGCCGGCCCTGGTAGTATTCCTCGGCCGTGTACACCTTCTCGGCTCCGCCCTCCGGCGCCGAGCAGGAAAACTGGTATTCGAGATAACTCGGCTTCCAGGCGTTTTCCTCGGGCTCGTCGGGCTGGAAGTACAGGGCCTCGAACCAGGCGACGAAACGCGCCGCGAGGGCCGGCAACGCCGCGGCCTCGGAGGGGGATGGCGGGATCGGGAGATTGGCGCCCGAGTCGCCGCCAGCCTTCAGGTGCTGGTAGAACCGGTACCCATCCATGGCCCGCTCGCCGGCGACGGCGGACACCTGCTGCCACGTCTGCCGATGGGCGACGACTCCCGCCTGGGCCGGGTCGGTCGGATCGGGGACGGCGATCCCGTAGGCTGTCCTGTACCCGGCGGCCAGCCCGATGCTGGCCTTTTTGAGCATCTTCCCCCACTGCCGGCCCATCGCGAGGCGGATGTCGAGGGCTACGAACTGGTCACCCACCTGGAACGGCAGCGGCCGTTGCTCCACCTGCGCCTCTATCGGGACCTCCTCCATGAACGGACGCGCCGGATGCTCCGCCGCCCTGTACCGGGTGAGCCGGGTGGTGGCCATATGGATTTTAGTGAAGATGGGCGAGCCGGCGTCGTCCCCCTGGAATTCGCCGAGTTGCCACTGGCGCGTGAGCATCCACAGCGGGTCGCGGATTTCCGCCTGGAGCGCTCGATCAAACTGGTCGGACCGCGGCCGTGCCTCCAGCCGGTTCCACAGGGTGACGGTGGGAAGCAACCGCTCCTCCAGCGCCAGCTCCATGTTTTCGATAGGGATGTATTCGAGCATCTTGGTTGCAGGTTGTATTTGTAGTATTTGTAGGCCGGGTTAGGCCGAAGGCCGTAACCCGGTGGGTGGAGGCCTCTCCGCTCCGCCCCGATACATCGGGCCGCCGGTCGAGGTGACAATACATTACGAAGGCCGTAACCCGGCGGGCATCGATGCCACGTTGATGGAGGCCTCTCCGCCCCGCCCCGATACATCGGGCCGCCGGTCGAGATGGCAATTAAATTGTATTGAACAATTGGTTATTCATCGCCAGGTTGAGCATGATGGTAATCGGATGCCGTGTGGAGGCCATGATGGCGGCCGGCAGGAAAGCGGCATAGGCGGACTCGTCCACCTGCGCCGGCTCCACCGCCCGCAGCCGCGCCTCGTCCATGGTTTCGCGAATGGAGTCGACGAGGTCGTTCCAGGTCCAGCCCCCATTAAACGCCGGCGACAGGGCCAGCAGGATCGTCTGCGGCGGCTCGCTGTTGGGACGGTCGTAGTGGAACGTGAGTCCGGTGGTCTCCTCCTTCGCCGGCACTACCTCGGTCCATTCATCGACTAGCAGCCCACACTGGGCGGCGTTCCGGTCGAAATCCACCGAAAAATGGGCCGTATAGAGCAATCGATCCCCCACAAAATCATAGTCGTCCGGGAATGGCAGCGCCACCCAGCGGTCGTCCGCGCGGTAGGGTAGCTGGAGCGGCGTGAGCGTGAGCTCGAGCCGGCCGAACGCCTCGGCCAGGACGGACGCCTGCTCCCAGTGCCCCATCTTTTCGCGGACGCGGGCGACCCCGTAGAGCCAGTCGTCGACGGGGAAGTCGAGGTCCGGGCCGGCGGGGTCGGTGAGATGGGTGAGGAGTATATCCCGATCAGACCAGGCGTTGAGTATCTCGTCGGCCTGGTCGGGGCCGAGGGTGAACTCGGGCACGATCTTAAAATCTTCCCCGAACAGCGCCTTGCCGGCGCGCACCCGGGCGTTGGCGGCCCGGGCGGGATCGGCTTCGGCGGCGGCCTCGTCGAGCGCGGCGTGGGCCAGCGCGATGCGGCGGGTGACGGCCGCCCCGAGGGCGTCGATGCGGATGCGCAGCTCCTGCGCGAATCGGATGATGGCGTCTTCCTCGCTGGCGACGTCGATGGTTTCGATGTCGAACGCATCGACCGGGAGCAGCGCCGCGATGGCCGCAGCGAGGCCGCCAACGGTAACGGGCGGAGCCTCGCGCAGCGCCAGGAAGGCCGCGTGGCGCGTGTCGAAGGCCGCGCGTTTTGGGGCGAGGGCCGCTGCGTAGTCCGCTCGGGTCGCCGGCTCGGGCACGGTGTAGTCGGTGGCGATCTGCGCCTCGGCCTGGCGCATGAAGGTGACGCCTTCGGCCTCGCTGGTGGCGACGGCGGCGGCATCCATCTTCGCGATGTGGGCGGTGAGCCTGCCATCCCACCGGATCAGCAGCGTATCGAGCAGGGCGAGGAATGCGGCGAAGCGTGTTTTCCGGCCGTCGTACACGAACCCCGGGGCGGCCTGCGTCATCCCAAACCAGACGGCCTGGCCGGCGAGCAGGTTAAACCGGCCGGCCCAGATGTCGACCTCCGCGAGGATAGCGGTGCGGTTTGCGACGGGATCCGCGAGCGCGGCGTCGACATCGGTGAGAAGCTTGACGAGGTCGTCGCCGGCGGAGGCGATGAGTCCTTCGAGCCGGGCGAGCGGGCCGGTGATCCGGACTTCATTCACCGCCACCGTTTTGGCCGCCTCCTGCGTGGCCTCGTTGACGAGGGCGATGTCGGTCGCGACGAGTGGGCGGGAGCGGAGGACGACCGCGCGCAGGTGCCTCAGCAGCGCCGCGACCTCAAAAAACGAGTACCGCGCGCCCGAGGGCCGGCGGGTGTAATCCACCGCCACGGCCACGTCCGGGCGCAACACCCGGGAGCCGACGACAAACTGCACCACCCGGTCGTCCAACTCAGCCATGGCCTGTTCGAGGTCGGTATTCACGACAAACAAGAGGTCGATGGGCTGGAGGCCCAGCTGCGCCTGGGTGACCTCAACGGTGTGATCCACGCCGGCGGGGTCGGTGTACGCCGCGTGGCACACGACCGTTGAAGGATCCGGCAAGAGCCCGTTCATCCAGGTATTCACCGCCGGCTCGGCCTCGGCGCGGGGGCTGACAAGCAGGGCATTCGGGGAGACGGTGCCGTCGAGGCCGGCCGGCAGGTGAATCCCCACCCGATGCAACAGCGTGAGGCCGCTGCGGGGGGTCTGGACCACCTGCGGCTCGGGCGGGAAGGTGCCCCGAGCGTAGGCGTCGAGCGCGGCTCCCGTGCGGGTGTAGTTGCCCTGGACAGCCTGGTAGACGCCCTCGGCCATGGCGAGGTCGGCCACGGCGTCGTGGATGTCCAGCATCCGATTGACCTCTTCATCGACGGCGGCGAGGGCGCCGGCGGGGTCCGCCACGCCCAGGTCGGCCATCGTCGGCAAAGCCTTCCCGAACGGGTAATTCGCCTGGCCCGTCGTGCGGATGTGGTCGGCCAGCGCGAGCCCGTCAAGCACGTTGCGGGCTTCGATAGCCTCGATGGCGTCGTCGTCGGCCGACTGCGTGTCCGAGATCCGGTCCGCCACCAGCGGGAAGGCTTTGCGCAGGGTGTAGATGACAATGTCGATTTCCACCTCATGCCGGTCGTGCAGGCCGCGCTCGAGCTGATAACCCAGCAGGGCGCCGAGCGTCTGCCCGTTCCGGATGCCTTCGATGACGCCAAGCGCCACCCGAACGCGGGCCGACGAGAGGTTGACCTTCAGGGCGTCCGGCGCGTCGGACGTGGCGTTGGCGAGGTAGCCATTGCGCAGGACGGCCGCGGCAATGGCGTGGTTGATGGACGGGGCATGGATGAACCCGCCGTTGGTGCTGTCGCGGACGAGGACGGGCTCTTCCGCCGGCTTGAACACGTCCGTCAACTCGGCATCGAGTTCGACGGGAGTGAGGACTTTGTTTTCGGAGCGGACGTTTTCGAGGTACCCGAACGCGCCCACGTACACGCCCCGCCGCACGGGTCCATCGTCCTGCGCGCGGTACCGCATGGAGGCGATCTGGTAGTGCAGCAGTCCCCATCGCCAGGCGTCGAGGCGATACGAAACGAGGTCGAGGTGTTCGGCAAAGGCGCGCTCCAGCCGGGCCGTGGGCGTGGCCGCGAGGTGGTCGAGGGCGGTTAGTTGTTCGGTCAGGTAGCGCGTGCCGAATAACTCGCCAAGCATGCCGGGGATAAAATCGACGACACGGAGCGCGTCGCTGCCGGTGATGGCGGCTTCGGGCCGGTAGAGGTATTCGTACCGGCTCTCGCTGCGCTGGTCGAGCTGGATAGGTTTTGCCGCCCTGGCGATGGGCTCCGCCGTGGCCGCCAGCCGTTCGCTCACGTGGATGAAACTCGGGTCGATCCGCGCCTGCTGGAGCTGGACGCGATCCAGCACCTCGAACTGCTCGTAGAGCCGCAGGCCGGCGTCGAAATATCCCTGTTCGATGGCGTACCGGAGCAGCAGATACAGGAGCGCTGTCGGCGGCTGGTCGTTGGTGAACCCATCCTGGAGGCGGACCTGGTCCAGCGACGTTCGCGCCGCCGCGGCCAGCCACTCGATGTAGTTAAGGCCGGTGTCGGTGTAAGCGCGAATCGGGGCGGTTTCGGAGAGCTTGACGTCGTCGACGATCGGGCCCGTGAGCTTGTTTGGGGATTGGAGGAAGAACTTCTCCAGGATCTCGGGGGTGACGTCGCCGGTGTAGCCGAGACTCTGGAGCAGGTTCATCCCGATGATCGGGTAGGAAATCCAGAAGGGCACCTCCTGGAACCAGGACCAGACCCCCATCAGCTTGAGCCGGTTTTCGACCTCCTCGCGGCTTTCGGCGTAGCGCTGGTAAAACTCGATGGACGACGGCGTTAGGCCGACGATGTCCAGCAGCAGCTGGTGCGGGTCGCCGGCCTGGCCGACAAACGCTACCTCGTCGGCCATAGCCGCCCAGTCGGCCCTCACTGTCTGAAGCAGTGGGTCGAGGCCCTGCAGGAACGACCGAAAGCCCTCGGGATGCGGGACGCCGTCGGGTAGGCGCCACTCGCCCGACTTCAGCCAGCCCAGCCGGCTGTACACCGTGGCCGGCAGAATGCCGTAAGGCTGTTTGCCCACCCGGATAGCCGGCGCCAACCCCCGGCCGGTGACGAAGTGCGTAAAAAACCAGCGGGCCTCTTCGATGGTCTCGTCGGAGAAGACCGGCTGCATGAGGGTTTCCATCTGGTAGCCGAGCGTCGCCGGCCAGAGGGCGACGTTCATCGCGCGCGCCTCGCACTGGTCGCGGCCCCGGCTGTTGGGGGTGAGGTCGAACGTGGCGAGGTCCACCCCCAGCGTGTCCGCCAGCCACTGCCCGTCGAGGCGCGTCTGGAAGTCGGGGTCGTGGGCGAGCGGTTCTTGCTTGAAGACGACGTCGAACGACGCGTCGGCGTCTTCGGTCAGCGAGAAGCCCGAGCCGGCGCCTTCCGTATTGTTGGTCGGCGATCCGTTCGGGAGGATTGAGAAACCAGCCGTGCCCTGTTGGTGGTGCCGGAAGAGCGTCTCCACCCCCTCTTTTGCGGCGGTTTCGTCGGCGCTGAGGCGGACGCCGAGTACCATCAGCTGGTCGAATCCGGCCTGCGCGTCGGCCGGCGAGAGGGTGATGCGAAACCCCATGCCCACGCGCTCGGCCTCGTCGAAATCCACCATCCACTGCATCGGGGCGCCGACGACGATGTCGCCATCCACCATCTGCAGCTGGTCCTCGGGCGGCGCGAGGGGATCGGGGCCGGCGATGAGCGGCGAGGGGATCATCTCACCCAGGTGCTCGAGCACGACCTCGTTGTTCCGATATCCCAGCAACACAAACCGCTCGGGCAACACGTTCACGCGGGGCGCCTGCGACCAGCTCTGCCGCTGCGCCTCGCTTTCCTGAAACGACGGCAGATCAACAAACATCACCTGGACGACCGCGTCTGCTCTGGACCCCGAGGCCGGCGTGTCTGAAAAGTTCGCCGGCGCATAGTCGGCCGCAATCACGGCCGCCCGCTCGGCCCCGACGGCCGCTTTGAGCGCGGCCTGGGCGGCGGCGATCTGGACCCCATCCCCTTCCGCCCGCCAGGCAGCCGTCCAGTAGGTCGCCGCGGCCGGCCGCTCGGTCGCCGGCAGTGGCGCTTCGGCGGCGATGGCCAGGATGAGGTCGTTGGGGTCGGCTTTGGCCGGCCAGACATCGACATCCGCCGGCCGCTGCTGTTCAATCAGCCATGCAGCGCGGCCCGATCCGAACGAGCCCACGAGGCCGGCCCAGGCCGCGCGCTGCTCCGCTTCGAGGCCGCCGGCCTTCGCCCAGTTGATCCAGAAAAACCGGGTACTCTCGCGTTCGCTTTCGGACAGCAGCGACTCGAACGTATCCACCAGGCACTCGTCCGGATACACCCGCACCCACAGCTGCGTGGCCGCCGCCCCGTCCACGGTAACCGGCTTGAACCGGGTTTCGAGGCGGACCGGGAAGAGCGCGATCGGCAGCGTCGCGTCCTTCTGGCCGAGGTTCTGGCGGGGGTCGGAAAACGGCAAAAAGGCATCGACCAGCCGGCCCTCCGCCGCCAGGCTGTCGGCCAGGGCGGATTCAAACTTGACCGCGTTGCCGGCCAGCTCGCGCAGCCGGGCTTCGAGCTGCTGGAGCCGTCGCTGGTGCGTGTCGTTTTCGGGATCGAACCGACGGTCGAGCTTAGCCCTTTCGGCCTCAGCCTGCCGCTGGCGTTCCCGGTTGAGGTGCAGCGCAAGCCGCGCCTGCTCCTTCTGCCGGCGCGCCTGTTCGAGATTGGTAGCGATAGGGTTGAATGGCATGGCGGTGGATAAAATTAAAAACCAGTGTCTTCCCGACCGCATCCCCGCAAAAGCGCCAGGGCATCAAAACAACGTCGGCAATCCAAAAAAGGCTCTTTTTTAGCAACAACCTCACTTTCATCGTCATCCTCGCGCACGCGGGGAACCATAGATCGGTCGAGAATACCTCACCTGTCGTTCCTGGCTCGGAACTTCGCCACAATCAAAGCTCTCATGGGTCCCCGCGTTCGCGGGGATGACGATGAATTAAAGGGTTTTGCTGTAAAAACAGACAGATTCAATAAATGCCGTTATTTCATTGACCTCTATGCTCAAAAGCGGGGATTTCGGTCGAGACGACATATCAGGTAGCCGGCAACATCTCCGACGCATGTACGGCGACGAGCACCGGCACCTGGTAGAGGATGTAGGCCATTTCGGCGGCGCTGATGGCGGTATTCCAGGGGATCTGGATATCCTCCGCGTGTTGCTGGTCCATGCCGGGCGGCGGGGTGCCGGTGGGCGGTACGAGGGTGACGGCCGGCGGAGGGAGCGGCTGCAGGAACTCGCCGGGCAACACGCCGACATCGGTCCACGACAGGTCGCTCCAGGTATTTTTGGTCCCTCCCGGCGCGCCGTCCTGGTCCACATCCAGCCCGAACCGGGGCTCGCCGGGGCGCTCCTTGATGACAAAGAACCAGCCCGGATCGTCGGGCAGTTCGTCTGATTCGCCCTTCGCCTCGACGGCCGTCAGGTCGAATCCGAAGAAGTAGATGTCGGGGTCCACCTTGGCCTCGTAGAGCGGCGTGCGGATCTTGGAATCGGGCGGATTGGCCTCTTCGGCCGGCGTGATGGCCGCCAGCCCGCGCGGCTTCGTTTTGTCGGGCGTGCCGTCCGTCTTGAGCACCCACTCGGCCCGGTGGGCGTAGATGACGGCCGTGGGATACTTCTTGAGCAGCTCGCCGCGGATGACGAGCACGAGCTCTTCCTCGTTTTCGCCGGGTTTCTCGCGGTGGTCGTGGTCGCCGAGGTCGGAGAACTTGGACCACAGGTGGATGGGCGGGATGTCGCGCAGTTCTTCCTTGAGTGCCTCGGCGTCGGCGCCGGAGCGGTCGAGGTAGGAGCTGACATCCCAGAACTGCCGGAAGTAGCTGCCGCGCTGGTCGGTGGGATATTCGCGCCAGAGCAGTTCGCGGCCAAATTCATGGTTCAGGCCCACCATGTAGGATTCGATGAACCGCTGGTTGGTCTCGAGCAGCGAGATGCTGTTTTCCTCGACGTACTGGATGTTGGGAAGGAACAGCTCGGCGGAAAGGTCCACCAGCGGCTTGTACATCGGCGTGTCGAACTCGGGGTACGCCATCGCCTCGACAAACGTCTCGCTGAGCCGGCGCCGGATGCGCTCCGGGATATGGATGCGGATGAGCGTGCGCCGGGGAATGGTGACGGCGGGGTCGATGGAGAGAAACGTCTGCGTGCAGACGGCCGGCAGGTCCATGGCCACCGGCGCCGGCCGGGCGGAGACCTCGCCACTGGCCTGGATGAGCGTAAACGCATCCATCAGCCCCTGCTTAAACCGCACGCCTTCCGGGCTGTCGGCGCCGCCCGCGGCCGGCTGGAACGGGGCGCCGACGGGGGTCAAGACGAAGTTGGGGACGGTCGGCAGGCGGTTGATGGCCTCGGGCGTGAGCTGGTCTTCGCGGATGGCATCGGCCGTCTCTTGTTGCTCGCGGACGCGGCCGGTCCGCTGGAACAGCCACAACAACCCGAGGGCAACGGCCAGCGCGAGGCCGGCGAGCGACCCGAGGCCGGGCGTGATGGCGCCAAGTTGGGGGCCGACAAACACGACGATGAGCAGCAGGATGAGGAGGGCGATGACGAGGATCAGCGTCCGCAGCCAGGGGGCATCGCGGAGCCAGTC
>JAWXAX010000279.1 GCA_034439735.1 Rhodothermales bacterium
CGCCGGCGGCGCGTTCGACATCCTCGGCTTTGTCGACGACGATCCTGCGCTTCAGCGACGCACCGTGCTCGATCTGCCCGTCCTGGGCGCCATCGATTGGCTTGTCCACCACCCCGAAACGGTGTATGTGGTCGCCATTGGCGCGTCACGGTTGCGACGGCGAATCGTTGACTTGCACCGCCTGCCCGTCGATCGAGCCGCTACCCTGGTCCACCCCTCCGTCGAACTCCATCCCAGCGTGCACCTATCCCCAGGCTGCCTCATATTCCGGGGCGCTGTGGTGATGCTGAACGTGGCGCTGGGCGATCATGTGATCGTGGACGTAAACAGCACCGTCGGGCACGATACCACACTCGGGGCGTTTTCCACGATGCATCCCGGCTGCCATGTATCCGGCAATGTGGTGGTGGAGGAAGCCGTCGAATTGGGCGCCGGGGCCGTGGTGCTGCCGGGGAGACGCATCGGGCGTGAGGTGATCGTCGGCGCCGGCGCCGTAGTCCACCGCGACCTGCCAGCCGGGTGTACGGCGGTAGGCGTCCCGGCACGGCCTCTTCCCGGGACCCGGGAGGGATAATGTCATGCGCATCCTCTTTTTCTATCAGTATTACCACAATCTGGATTGCGCGGCGACGGGCCGGCACTATCAGTTCATCCGTCGCCTCGCGCGGGAGCATGAGGTGCATGTCGTCACGTCCGACCACTGGGAGCACCGCAGGCAGTCGCACCTGTTCGAGTGGGCGCCGGAGGGGGTGACGCTCCACCGCATCCATGCGCCGTATGCCAATGCCATGGGCATACACGCCCGGCTCGGGGCCTATGCGACGTACGCCGCCGGCGCCCTCGCCGCCGGCTTGCGCGCGCCCCGCCCGGATGTCGTCGTGGGCACTTCCACGCCGTTGTCCACCGCCTGGGTAGCGGCCCGCGTGGCGCGGTTGCGGCGGGCGCCCTGGGTATTCGAGGTGCGCGATCTGTGGCCGGCGTTTCCCATCGAGATGGGGGCGATCCGCAACACGTGGCTCCAACGCAGGCTGTTTGCGCTCGAAAAACGGCTGTACGACTCCGCCTCACACATCGTCCCATTGTCGACCGACATGCAGGCCGCCATCGAAGCCGGCGGCACGCCGGCGTCGAAGCTGACCACCCTGGTAAACGGGACCGACCTCGACCTCGCCGCCGGCGTGACGACCGAGACCATCGCGGCGCTCCGCGCCAGGCTGGGGATCGGCGACCGGCGGGTGGTATTGTATGCCGGCACCTTCGGCCGCGCCAATGCGATTCCGGCGCTGATCGGCGCGGCGGAGCGGCTTCGACATCGGGACGACCTGTGTTTTGTCTTCCTCGGCGACGGCTTCTATCGCCCGGCGCTCGAAGACGCCGCCGGCCGGCTGCCGAACGTGCGGGTGCTCCCACCCGAGCCGCGCCACGCCATCTTTGGCTGGTTCGGGCTCGCCTGCCTGTCGCTGGTGACCTTTATCGACCGGCCCGTGCTCGCCGCCAACTCGCCGGCGAAATTTTTCGACAGCCTCGGCATGGGCACCCCGGTCCTGGTGACCAATCCGGGGTGGACGAAGCGATTCGTTGAAGCGCATGGATGCGGCTGGTACGCCGGTCCTGCAGAACCCGACACCCTCGCAGCGGGTATTCAGGCCGCGCTGGACGACCCCGCCGCGCTTGCGGCGGCCGGCCAACGGGGTCGAACGGCCGCGGCTGCGTTTGACCGCCGGCGCCTCGCCGACACCTTCGCCGACATCGTCGCGTCAGCCGGCGGCCCGAGATAGGTACATGATTTGCACCCCGGGCACCTGCGGGTAGCGCCACCCAACGTGTGCCGACGGCGCCGTGACATGGCGGCTATTGGATGAACGGCGGATTACGTAGCTTACCATTGACTCCAGCTTCCCCATTCGCGCCCCCGGGGCGTCTGTAAGAATGCCGACAGTGAACAGTCTTTCCGATCTCTACCTGCCTTCTCCGGTTCGGATTGAAGACCTGCTTCAGCGCCCGCCCGCGATCTGCGACGCCGAGCGGCTCCGGCACTACCTGGGCGATCGGCGTGTGCTGGTCACGGGCGCCGGAGGCTCCATCGGGCGCGAACTCACCCTCCAATTGCTGCGCATGGCCCCGAGCCATCTGACGCTCGTGGACTTCAGTGAGTTTAACCTCTTCCAGCTGGAACAGACTGTCGGAAAAACCGCCGGCGCAACCGAGATCTCGTACCATCTCCTCGATATCCGCCAGACGTCCGCCATGGCGCACCTGTTCGAGACGACGCGTCCGGATGTCGTCTTTCACACGGCGGCCTATAAACACGTCCCGATGATGGAGGCCCACCCGATCGAGGCCTTCCAGAACAATACGCGCGCCTCGGTCGACCTCCTGCGTCTCAGCGAGGCGTGCGGCGTCGGACAGTTTATTTTTATCTCGACGGACAAAGCCGTCCAGCCCACGAGTGTGATGGGGGCTACGAAGCGGTGGACCGAGCGGTATATGCGTGCCGCCAGCGGCTCGGTGACGACCAAAACCGTCCGCTTCGGGAATGTCTTCGGCAGCCTGGGAAGCGTCGTCCCTGTGTTCGTACAGCAAATCTTGCGCGGCGGCCCGGTGACCATCACCCATGCCGAAATGGAACGCTTCTTCATGAGCGTACATGACGCCTGCACGCTGATTCTGGAGACCCTGCTCCTGCAGGACGCCCCGGTCTACACCCTGCGGATGGATCCGCCGGTGCGTATCGAATGGCTGGCGGAGCAGATGATCGCATGGCTGGCGCCGGCGCACCAAGACACGATCCGGATGGCCTACATCGGCATCCGGCCCGGCGAAAAAATCAAGGAGATGTTGTGGGAGGATTTTGAACAGCCCGTGCCCACCGCACACCGCGATATCCTCGGTCTCTGCAGCCTCGCCACCCATAGCCGCAACGAGTTGGATACGCAACTGGCCACCCTCGAGGCGATCTGCGCGCGACGCCGGCCCGAGGCGCTCCGCGCCGCCCTGTTCGAAGAAGAACTGGCGGCGCTCGCTACCTGAGCCTACCCTCCACCCCGATTCTGCTTGATTTTATCTACGGCTGGCCGGTAATATCCGGTTGCATTCCGAACAGGTCTGCCGCGCCGGCATCCCCATCCCTCGCCGGCGCCCGTTTGTACCCATCTTTAACGACAGGTAGCACCTATGGCGATATCTTCAGAGGATCGCGGGCAGTGGAGTTCCAGGGCAGGATTCATCATGGCGGCAGCCGGCTCGGCGATCGGGCTCGGAAATATCTGGCGATTCCCTTATACGGCCGGCGAAGGCGGTGGCGGGGCTTTTGTATTACTTTACCTGTTTTTTGTCGTGCTCATCGGCATACCCGTCATGCTAGCCGAGTTATCCGTCGGCCGTGCCACACAGCGGAACCCCGTGGGGGCCTTCAAGGCGCTGGTGCCTCGCTCGATGTGGCCTGTAGTGGGCGGCCTGGGCGTCGCGACGGGGTTCGGCATCCTCGCTTTTTATTCGGTGGTAGCGGGCTGGACGCTGGGTTATCTGTTCAAGGCGTTTACGGGCGGGCTTGTAACCGCCATCGATGGCGCCACGAGCGGGGTCATCTTCACCGAGCTCGTCGCTTCTCCTGGTCCGGCGTTGCTCTACACCGGGCTATTTTTGTTGCTGACCATCCTGATCGTGCGCGGCGGCGTCTCGGGAGGGATCGAGCGGGCCTCGAAGGTCCTGATGCCCCTGCTTCTCATTGTGCTCATCTTGCTGGCGATCCGGTCCATCACGCTGCCGAATGGGATGGACGGTCTGGCCTATTTGTTCAAACCCGACTTTTCGAAGATCACGCTCCGCGTCGCGATGAGCGCGTTGGGGCAAGCCCTGTTCAGTCTGAGCCTGGGCATGGGCGCCATGATCACCTACGGCTCCTATTTCCCGGAGAAGACCAATCTGTGGCAGAGTGGGGTAATCGTGGCATTTTTTGACACCTTGATCGCGATCCTCGCCGGCCTGATCATCTTTCCCGCTCTCTTTTATCAGAACCTGGACCCTCAGGGCGGCCCCGGCCTCGTCTTCATCACACTGCCGACCATTTTTAACGCCATGCCGGCCGGCACCCTGTTTGGCATCGCGTTTTATTTTCTGCTGGCCATTGCCGCATTGACCTCCACGATCAGCCTGCTCGAAGTGGTCGTTTCCTATTTCGTCGATGAGCGCGGCTGGGGCCGAGAGAAAGCCTCCTGGACGCTTGGTATCGTCTGTTTCCTGCTGGCCGTCCCTTCCGCCCTCTCCCAGGGTGCCGTATCCTGGCTCGGGAGTGGGGGCCTCTTTGGATGGGATTTCCTCACCGTCAACAATAATATTTGGGGCAACTACTCCCTGAGTGTCGGCGCCATCCTCATCTGCCTCTTCGTTGGCTGGAAATGGGGCGTTCCGAACGCCCTGCAATCACTCGAACGGGGCGGCTATACGCTTCCAGGTTCCCCGTTCTGGGCCATCCTGATTCGGTACCTCTGCCCGCTGGCGATCCTCGCCGTACTCATCTTTATCGTCGTCACCGGACAGTATTTTTAATGGTTCAAGGTTAAAGGAGTAAGGAGTAAGGTTCAAGGTAAGGCAGGGATTGCCTTAAACCCTGCCATTGCCTGCCCTTGAACCTTGAACTTTGCTTCTTCAACTTACTAGGAACACTGTCCGTCACGTCATCGTTTCTCAAAGCCACCTCAGCCTTATGCGGGGTGGGCTGCACGCGTATTTTTCACCTTCCTGGGAATCGCATCCCCTAGGCATTGGACCCTGACGCTGAGTCTTCGCCTCTTTCCATAGCTGGCCTCTTTTCCCCCGCTGTTTTCCCGTCCGCTCTGGAGTGGGACGTTGTACTGGCGAACGTCAGTCTCGTCGCGGCCCTCTGGGTTGTCATGTCGCTGGTCATCGGTTGTGTGCGCGTCCTGAGCGCGCTCAGTGGGTCCGCACGAGACACGCTGCGTGAGATCGACGACGCCGGTAGCCGGCGTGTGCTCGGGTTGCTGGATCAGCGGGCATCGGTGCTTTTTACGCTGCAGGCGATCGGCGCGGTGACCGAGATCGCGCTTGTGCTGGCTACCGCATCGTTGTTGTCGTATCTGGGCCATCTGCTGTATGCCCCGCTCGTACTGAGCCTCTCCATCCAGATTCCGATCATCGCCGGCCTGGTTGCCGTCGGGGCTTACCTCTTCCCCAAATGGCTGGCCTCGCGCCACGCCATCGCCTTCGCGCAGGGGGCCTCGCCGTTTATCGCGGGCCTGTATTACCTGGTGCGCCCGATCACGTTGCCGCTCACACGCTGGCTTGAGCGAATCGTCGGATACGGGCACATCGACCGCCCTCATCTCTCCGACGATGATTTTAAATCCATGGCGGATCTCGGCGAGGCGCAGGGCACGATCGAAGAGGAAGAGCGCGAATTGATCCACTCCATCCTCGATTTTGGCGATACCACGGTTCGCGAAATCATGGTCAGCCGCATGGACATGAACGTCATGCCCATTTCCGCGACGCTGGATGAAGCCTATCAACTGCTGATCGAGGGCGGGCACAGCCGGCTGCCGCTATACGACGAGCACCTGGACAACATCGTAGGGATCATCTATGTAAAAGACCTTCTACCGTTTCTGAAGCCGGGACCCTGGCAGGAGACCCCGGACTGGCGAGTCGTCGCACGCAAAACCCTGTTTGTGCCCTACGGCAAGCCACTCGTCGAGATGCTCAACGACTTCCAGTCGCAAAATATACATATGGCCATCGTGGTCGATGAATACGGAGGGACGGCCGGCCTGGTCACCATGGAAGACGTGCTCGAAGAAATCGTCGGCGATATCCGGGACGAAACGGACAACGACGAGGAAGCGCTGCACCGCCAGGTGGACGCGCACACCCACTCCGTAGATGCACGCATTCATATCGACGATCTTATGGACCTCTTGCAGGTTGAACTCGACGTCGATAGGTACGATTTTGAAACGCTTGGCGGGTTGATCTTCCACCTAACGGGCGATATCCCTAGCGTCGGCGACGAAATCGCCTACGACGGCCTCACCTTGCGCATCGAATCGGTTGAAAATCACCGGATCGGGCGCGTGTTGGTTCACGTTCAACCGCCTGCCGAGGACAAATCCATCGTCGTATGAAACAGATCAAAGAGAGCTGCGGCATTTTTGGCGTCTTCAACTCCACGGAAGCCGCCCAGCTTACCTATTATGGGCTGCATGCGCTCCAGCATCGGGGCCAGGAGGCGTCCGGAATTGTTACCTCTACGTACGACGAAAACAAGAAGCGCTGGATGATGCCGATCCATAAGGATCACGGCCTTGTTCTGGACGTGTTCAACGACCCGTCGTTGTTCGACTCGAAGTTGCTCGGCATGTCCGCCATCGGGCACAACCGGTATTCGACCAGCGGATCGTCGAACAACCGCGCCAACATCCAGCCCTTCAAAGTGCACTACCGGGATGGTAATCTTGCGCTGGCTCATAACGGCAATATCTCGAACGCGCGCGAGCTACGTAACGCGTTTAGCGAACGAGGCACGATCTTCCAGACCACGAGCGACAGCGAGCTCATCCTGCATCTGATCGCCCAGAGCCGGCGAAAGAAGCAGATCGACCAGATCATCGACGCCCTCACCCAGCTCGAAGGCGCGTTTTCGCTGCTGATGCTCACCGATTCGAGCCTGATCGCCGTCCGCGACCCGAACGGCTTCAGGCCGCTCGTACTCGGGGTCCTCCGCAAGCCGGCCGAGCAGGGCGGCGACGCCTACTGCGTCGGCAGCGAAACGTGCGCGTTCGATCTGCTCGGCGCTGAATACGTCCGCGATATCCTGCCCGGCGAAATCCTCGTGATTGACCGGAAAGGATGCGAAGGCGGCCACTTCAGCAGCTACCAACTCCCGCAAAAACACGGCGTCAGTCAGTGCATCTTCGAGTACATCTATTTCGCCCGGCCGGACTCGAAGGTGTTCGGTGAAATGGTGGATAAGGTGCGCCGCAAAATGGGCAAACAGCTCGCGCACGAAACCCCTGTTCCCTTGCTCGCCGCGGGCGAGAAGCCGCCGATCGTCATCTCCGTACCCGACTCGTCCAACACGGCCACGCTCGGGTATGTGTCCGAGTGCCAGAAACTCGGCTATTCGTGTAAATACGAAATCGGCCTCATCCGGAATCATTACATCGGGCGGACGTTTATCTCTCCCGGACAGGACCGGCGCGACACCCGCGTCCGCCTCAAGTTCAACACGGTCGAGGGCGTCCTTCGGGACCGGGTGGTCGTGCTCTTCGACGACTCGATCGTCCGCGGAACGACCTCCAAATTCCTGGTCAAGATGATCCGCGAGGCCGGCGCCAAAGAAGTCCACTTTCGCGTCTCCTCTCCGCCGGTGATCAGCCCCTGTTTTTATGGGATGGACTTCCCGAGTCAGGAGGAGCTGTTTGCCAATCAGTTCGACACCCTGGAAGGGATGATCAGCTGGCTGGGCGTCGATAGCCTCGCCTACCTCTCGGTCGACGGGATGATGACGGCCGTTCATCAGGCCCACACCAAATCGCTCGGGTATTGCAACGCCTGTTTCACCGCGCAGTACCCCACACCCGTTGAGATGAATATCTCGAAAGAGGAAAATGACTGGTAGGTGGATCGGCGACTGGCGCACGCCCTTTGCGCCGCTGGCGCATGGCGCTCAGGTAGGAAACCGGCAGCTCTGTTCGCAAAGAATTAATACCTACTGTCTTGCTTGTTTGACCCTCCCCGTATTGATTACGGTCACTACCTTACCAACCCTGTCCATTCGGTATACCACCCGCTGCCGTATCGATCACTACCATGCGAAGCCCTGTTGATCGCTTGATCCGAGTCATGATGTTTGGTGTGGGTGTCGTTGGCTTACTGCTCTATGTAGTCTTTCACCTTTAACGGCATCCTTTTCGGACTGAGCATCGAAACGCACGACCGGATCGGTTGTGCGTTTTCGTTTGTGGCGCTACCTCCTCAATCATGCAAGAAATCATTATCGTAGGGGATCGGGTCCTCATAGAACTCGAGCCGGGCGAGAAGCAGACGCAATCGGGACTTTACCTGCCGGCTACGGTGACGGATCAGGAGCGGGTGAGTGTTGGACGTGTCGTGAGGACCGGGCCGGGCTATGTGATCCCCAATCCCGAGTACTCCGAGAGTGAGGTCTGGGCTCCTTCCCGCGACGCGGCGCGCTACCTTCCCCTGCAAGCCCGCCCCGGAGACCTTGCCTTTTTCTTGCGAAAAGAGTTGATCGAACTCACGCTCAACGGCAAAAATTATAGTATCGTGCCCCATGCAGCGATACTCGCCCTCATTCGAGATACCCCGGAAGACCTGCTGAGCGGCATCACGAGCCTGGACGACGACCTCTAGGGCCACCGCCGATTGACCACCCCTCAGGGCCGGCGCGGCAGCCGGGCCTGCACGACGCGACGCGCCCCGGGTTCAACCGGGCGAATTAGCTGGTCGCCCAGAAAGGCGAGCGCTTCATCGAGTGTCAGGTCCTCGATCACGCCCTCCGGATGTTCTACCCAGACGCGGTCGTGAAAGATATCGAGTTTCTGGACCACTCCGTTGCCGACCGAGGTGAGGATGGGCGTCTCGACCGGGGGAAACGACTGGAGGGCGCTCATATATTGCTCCAGTTCGTAGTTGAGGCAGCATTTGAGCCGGCCACACTGACCGCTCAGACGCACCGGGTTGAGCGGCAGGTTCTGGACGCGCGCTGCCTGGGTGGACACCGGCTTAAAATCCTGCAGCCAGGTCGAGCAGCACAATTCGCGGCCGCACGACCCAATTCCGCCGATACGCGCCGCCTCGTCGCGAGCGCCGATCTGACGCAGTTCCACCCGAGTCCGGAAACGCCGGGCAAGCTCGCGGACGAGGTCCCGAAAGTCGACCCGGTGATCCGCGGTAAAATAGAACGTGATTTTCTTCTGGTCGAATTGCCACTCGGCGTCGACGAGTTTCATCGGCAGATTCATGCTGTCGATCGTACGCCGGCTGACGAGAAACGCCTCGGCTTCTTCCTCCCGGATGGTCTCCCAGCGTTCGATATCCTTCAGCGTGGCCACCCGCATGACGCTTGGGAACGCCTGGTCTTCGTCGAGTCCCTTCGACTTCATCCGGAGGCGAACCATTTCGCCCACCAGATGGACGGAGCCGAAATCAAGCCCTCGATCCGCCTCCACGATCACAAAATCGCCGGTCTGCAGCTCGATCGTCTCCTGGTTACGGTACACGCCTTTTCGGCCGCCTTTAAACGCGACCTCCACCAGTCGATAGACGACCGGGGCCGCAACGATGCCGAGGTCGGTCAGCCAGTCGTAGGCATGCATGGACGGGCAGGCCGCCGTGCCGCCGCGGCTCGAACCGCAGCCGCCGTTCCCCCCGCAGCCCGCGCCACATCCCCCTCCTCCAGTACTGCATGAACTACAGGCCATGGCGTTGAATCGTGATGGTTTCAGGTGAATCGCCCAAACGCAATATCGCCTGTTTGTAAGGGAATAGCTAACTGACCGTTTCTTCGGGCATGGCCAGCGGGGCATACAGCGCCGGCCGGGGGCGTCCGTGCATGGCATGGTGCATGCCCAGGGCCAGTACAGTTATCGTTAGCGGCACGTGAGTGTTCCTGGCGATGAGTCCCAGCGTCTCCTCCACATAGCCAATCATCATATCCAGATCCGCGTTCGGCACGCCGTCGCAGAACTTCTGGATGGTCTCCGCCTGGTCGCTGTTTACCAGAACGGCCGCCGTGCGCTGATGGCGAAAAAGCAGCAGATCGCGTATCCAACTCATGAGCAGGATCAGCCATCCCTTGAGCCGTTCACGCCCGAGCGCGCTGAGGCTGGTCACCTGATCCGACAGTTTATCGATGTTGCCGGTATAGGCGAGACGCATGAACTCGACCACCAGCGCGCGGTTGGCGAGCAGTTCTTCGTTGTCCGCGAGTTCGAGAGCCGACGAATACGAGCCGTTGGCCATACGCGCGAGGATCCGCGCCGCGGCTTCAGTGAGGCCGGCGCGGGACTGCAGGGCCTGTTCGATGGCCTCGGCGGACAGCGGATCAAAACGCAACCGCTGGCAGCGCGAGAGGATCGTGGGCAGGAGCTTATCGGTCCGGGAAGTGAGCAGGATAAACACCGTGCGGGGCGTGGGTTCTTCGAGCAGCTTCAAAAAGGCGTTGGCCGCTTCGACACGCATGTACTCGACATCCGTAAGGATAGCCACCTTGTGCCGGCCTTCGACCGGTTTGAAGCTCATCACCCGGCGCAGTTCCTGGTGGACACGTGCGACAGTGTAGATCGCCTGTTTGTTAGAGACTTTCGCCGCATCGCCCAGCGAGGGCCGGCGTACAAAATCGATCACGGCATACGGATTGGCCGCCAGGAGTCGAAGTCGCTCGCCGACCTCCGATTCGTCTACGTCCCCCGGGTAGGGAAAAAGCACCTGCACGTCCGGATGGATCAGGCGGGACACCTTCAGACAGGCGGGGCATTCGCCGCAGGCCTCGGGTTGTTCGTGTATACACTGGAGCGCCTTCGCCATCTCGATCGCCGCCGCGCGTTTACCCGAGCCTTCGGGGCCATAAAATAGATACGCGTGTGCGATTCGCTGCTGCTCCAGACCGCGTCGGAGGGTATCGACCGCTCGTTCCTGACCAATGACGCTATTCCAGGCCATGCCGATGGGGAGTTCCGTTTTGAGGTGCTGTGGGAGGGGCCGGAAATTACGAAAAAAGTATAGGAATCCCGGGCCGGCGAAACAAAATGCCGGATCCGGGCGATTATAGGACGCTGCTGACCGGAGAGCGTAATCGTTCGCTGGACGTAGTGATTAAAAACAAGGTATGGCGCGGTAGCTCAGCTGGTTAGAGCGTCGGATTCATAACCCGGAGGTCGAGAGTTCAAGTCTCTCTCGCGCCACATGTCATAAAAAAGGACGCGATGCTCTCGCGTCCTTTTTTTGTGGCATGTTGTGTCGATCCGCGCCCGAGCTCGTGCGTCACGCTTCCACTTCCACCTCGGCTTCTTTTGTGATTTTGTCCTGGATCGATCGGGGCATGGTCTCGTACTGCAGGAACGTCGCCTTATGGAGCCCGCGGCCCTGCGTCATGGAGCGGAGGATGGTGGCGTAGCGGTACAGCTCCGCTTCCGGAATCTGGGCCACGATCTTCTGGAGGGCGCCTTCGCCCTGGATGCCCTGGATGCGGCCGCGGCGGACGTTGAGGTCGCCCATGACGTCGCCGGTATACGCCGCCGGCACCGTCACTTCCAGCGTATCGATGGGCTCGAGGATGACCGGGTTTGCCTGGCGGAAGGCCTCGCGAAAGCCCATGCGACCGGCCGTCTTGAAGGCCGCGTCGTTCGAGTCCACCGCGTGCATGCTGCCGTCGAAAGCGACCACGCGCACATCACCTACCGGGTAGCCGGCGATCGGGCCACGTTGCATGGCTTCGAGGATGCCTTTCTGGATCGAGCCGGCGAACCGCCGCATGTCGATCACGCCGCCGACGATGGCGTCGACGAAGTGGAGCTTCGCCCCCCAGGCGGTATCGAGCACGGTTTCGCCGCGCACCGAGATATCCGCCGGCGGGTGGTAGTCGCCCTGGTAGGGCTCCACGATGAGGGAGATATCGGCGAACTGGCCGGCGCCGCCGGTTTGTTTTTTGTGCCGATACGAAGCTCGGGCGCTATTCTGTACCGTCTCGCGGTAGGAGATTTTGGGTTTGAAATACTCGACATCGACACCGAAGCGGTTTTTGAGCCGGAACTGCGCGATGGCGAGGTGCATTTCGCCCTGTCCGCCGAGCAACATCTGGCTGAGGTGAGGGTCCAGCGTGACAACGAGCGACGGATCCTCGTTGCTCAATGCGTGCAATCCCTGCGCCAGGCGGTCCTCTTCCCCATGTTTGGCCGACCGGACGGCGGTGACATACCGCGGCTCGGGAAACTGGATGCCCCGGATGGAGACATCGCTTCCTTTGGCCCGCAGTGTGTTGTTCGAGTGGGTATTTTTGAGCTTGACGAGCGCCCCGATGTCTCCCGCGAACATTTTTGTCACCTGTTCGCGCTCGTGCCCGTTGAGGGAAAACAACTGCCCGAGGCGTTCCGTGGCGCCGGTCTGAGCGTTTTCGAGGTCCATGCCCTGTTCAAGCACGCCGGAGTAGACGCGAAAGAACGAGTATTCGCCGACGTGTGGTTCGGCCATGGTGCGGTAGACGAACGCGATGGGAGGGCCGGCGCTGTCCGTGCGCACCGGTGTCCCTGTGTCCGTGGGTGCCGGGGGCATCTCGATGGGCGAGGGGCAGACGTTGGCGATAAAGGTCATGAGCCGACTGACCCCGATGTTTTCCGCCGCACTCGTAATAAATATGGGGAAGAGTTGCCGCTTGAGCATTTCGATATGGATGCCCTGCCGCATCTGATCCTCCGTGAGGGATCCTTGCTCGAAATAGAGTTCCATGAGCGACTCATCGTTCTCCGCGATGCTTTCGATGAGCTCGTTGTGGAGCCGATCGGCCTCCTCTTGAAAAGCAGGTTCGATCTCGTTGTACGTTGCCGTGCCCTTATCCGGTTCGAAGGTGATCTGCTTCATCAGCAGCACGTCGATGATGCTGCGCGATGACGGGCCGGCGGGCAACTGCACGACCGCCGCGCCCCGACCGAAACGTTCCTTGATCTGCTCGACCCGATCGCGAAAGTTGGACTCCGCGCGATCCAGCTGATTTAACACGAACATGGTGGGGATGCCGTTCGTTGCCGCTTCGTTCCAGGCTGTCTCGATGCCTACCTGGATGCCTTCCGCGGCGTTGACGACCAGGATGGCCGTGTCGGCCACTTTGAGCGCCATGATCATCTCCCCCACAAAGTCCGGATAACCCGGCACGTCCAGGGCATTCAGCTTAACCCCGTTGTGTTCGACATGGAGCAGCGACGAAAAGACGGACATCTGACGCTCCTTCTCGCTGGGGTGATAATCACTCACCGTAGTGCCTTCGGCGATGGATCCCATGCGAGGAATGCGGCCGCTGTTGAACAACATGGCCTCGCCGAGCATGGTTTTGCCGCTTCCCTGATGCCCGAGTAGGGCGATATTGCGGATATGTTCTACGTCGTAAACCTTCATAGCCAACCTCCAATAAGTGCTGGACGCCTGGCAGCGGGCATGGGGTGGTTCGACCCATGGGCCCGCGAATTAGGAAGCGCTTTTTGCGCTTTGTGAGCGTCCTTTCGTTCGCTTGTTGTCCGACGGACAGGCTCTAAGTATACACCACTCGCGGGAAGAATCAAGGCGGTCTCGCACGCATACGCCGGATGTTTTTCCGCGGGGGCTGGCAGGCCGCCCGGGCAACCGAACCAGCGGCGGCGGGTTGAAGCCGGCCGAATCCTGTTCCACCCATCCGCGCCACTAACCCGGTCCCCACGTGTCTGCCGAAACGGCTCCGGTTCTGCTTGCCATCGAAACCGCCACCGACCGTTGTGGGGTGGCGCTGATGCGCGGGGATCGCCTGCTCGTGGCGCATACGATCGGTATGCCGCGTTCACATGCCGAGTGGTTGACAACCATGCTAGACGACGCCTTACGCTACGCCCATCTGGCGCCTGGCGCGCTCGACGCCGTCGCGGTGTCGATGGGCCCCGGATCGTACACCGGGCTGCGGATCGGCGTAAGCGCGGCGAAGGGGTTGTGTTTCGCGACCGGCGCTGCCCTGCTGGGCGTCCCCACGCTGGAGGCCGTTGCACTGGGGGTGTTGCCATTTGCCCGCCCTGGCGATACCATTGCCGTAGCGCTGAATTCACGGCGAGAGGAAGTCTATCTTGCCCTGTTCGAGGCCTCGCTATCGGGACTGACGCCCCGTCTGGGTCCGTCCGCGCTCAGCCTTGAGGACGCGGTGACGGCCATATCAGAGGCCCCCTCGCCCGTGGTGTGGGTTGTCGGCGAGGGAGCCGGCATGCTCCAGCGGCATGGGACGGCCCGGGATGCCGCCATGCGATTTCTTCCCGAGGTGGGCCCCTCCCCCGCCGGCGTGGCGATGGCCGGCCTGGAACGCTTCCGGCAGGGGGCGACCGAATCGCTGGCGGACTTCGAGCCCTATTACCTCAAGGATTTTATTCCCCGTGAAAAATCGGGGACGGCCTTCGACCGCCTGCCTCCCGGGCGCGATTGATCGGGAATGTGTGTACCTTGGCGCGGACTCTTACGTGCGCCGGCGGGCGCGCCCACCGAAGGGCCCGACACGAGAAACCATCAACCATACGGCTACTCATGAGCTGGTTCAAACGAAAGGACGCCGGCATCCTCACCAAGCGGAGCGAACAAAACGAGGTGCCTGAAGGCCAGTGGGCGAAGGACCCCATCACCGGCGAGATCATCAACGCACGCGTGTTGCAGGAGAATGCCCTGGTGTTCCCTAATTCGGGGCATCATATGAACATGAGCGCCACCGGCTATTTCGAGTTGCTCTTCGATGACGGCGCGTACGAACATTTCGACACCGAGCTGTCCTCGCTCGACGCGCTCGATTTTGTGGACCGAAAGTCCTACGCCGGCCGTATCGCCTCCGCGCAGAACAAAACCGGGCTGAATGACGCCGCCAGCGGCGCGCTGGGCATCGTGGGCGGGCACCGGATGTCGATCGCGGCGATGGACTTCTCGTTTATCGGCGGATCGATGGGATCGGTCGTGGGCGAAGTCATCAGCCGGGCGATCCAGCGGGCGTACCGAGAGCGCATCCCGCTACTCGTCATCTCACAGAGTGGCGGCGCACGCATGATGGAGGGCGCACTGAGCCTCATGCAGATGGCGAAGACCAGCGCGCATCTCGCTCAGTTGCACGAAACGGGCATGCCGTTTATCTCCCTGCTCACCAATCCGACCACGGGTGGCGTCACGGCCTCGTTTGCGATGCTGGGCGATTTTAACCTCGCGGAGCCGGGGGCCCTGATCGGCTTCGCCGGCCCACGTGTGATCCGCGAGACCATCGGGCAGGACCTGCCGAAGGGTTTCCAGCGTGCCGAGTTCCTGAAAGAACACGGTTTTATCGACTTCATCGTCGACCGCCGGCAGTTGCGCCCGCGCCTCATCCAGTTGCTGAACCTGATCCTGGAAACCAAAAACGCCGCCTGAGCGGGCGACAGGGTGGGACGGATGATGCCGGCTCGTATGCCACCCCGGTTACGCTGCGCTAACCCGGGCTACACGCTCTGCCGTCCGGCACTCCCCCGGCACCCGATTCGTACGCATACAATAAGGCCCGTCCCTGGTGTAGCCATGAATTACACCGGGAACGGGCCTTATCACCCTCACCCATGATGCGTCTCCGGCTTGGTCACGTCCCACAACGACGACACGAATCACTTCGGGCCGCACATCATGGGAGGTGCTTACGTCAGCACGGAAACAATTGTCACCAAAAGAAGCACGATGATACCCAACAACAGCCCCACTGCCGCGCGTTCCCACGGGTCATTGGGATTGTATTTCATGTCGGATGGTACCTTGTTGTTTCGCACTAGGTTGATGATTGCACGTAAGCAGTATACATCTTATATCGGTCGGCTGACATCACACATCAATGGTCAAGTTGTCACGAGAATCCGACTGTTTTGAGACGAATGAGGACAATTAGATCACGCGGGGTCTTCACGGGAAATGAGGCGTTTCCGGCACCGCACCGCACGCGGCAGAAAAGGCCGGCGCAGGAATCGCGCGAGGAATAAGGTGCCGTGGAATCCGGCGCACGGACGTGACGAGGCGTTAACGCTACGGGCGCGAGGACGTGATCAGTCGCGGCCACGAAAGGGACAAGGCATGCCGATGTTGCCGGTGTCGTACAACGTGGCGGCGAATCGCTGGCCGTCCGAGTGACGCTGAAGCGTGAGAATGTGTGTACCCCAGCGCTGAACGCCGGGCAGCGACAGGTCCGCCACGCCAAGATCGGTGATGCCGATTACGCGGTAGCGTTCGCCCTCGACCTCGAGCAGCGTGCCTTCTTCGAAAGGAAGTGCGTTGATCATATCGGATAGCGCAGATGGTGTATTCTCCCATCCAACGCTACGCATAATCTGCGGCCGCAACATCACACAAACGTAGTAATCCTGTCACAGGATCGTATCGACGGTTTGTCCGCGGCTCCTCAGGCAGGCCGATAACCCGAAAGCATAAAGGGCTGAGCGGTGATGTCTATACTTTCGGATGTATCTACCGCGCCCCGTTATCGTCATCCATAACCACCGGCCGGCATACGCCGGCTTTGACGGCCTCGTGTTGATGGATTGCCAGATGCCCGTGCTCGATGGCCTCGAAGCCACCCTCCAAATCCGCGATGTTGAACATCCGTACGCCGTCGATTCCATCCCTATCCTCGCCCTCACGGCGAACGCCCTTCAGGGCGAACGAGAACGACGTCTCGCCGCCGGTATGAACGATTACATCGTCAAGCCTGTCCCCCCTTCTCAGATCGAATCCGCCCTTCAACGCTGGCTTCCCCACCTCGTCGTCGCCCCCGCCACCGTCGATTCTAACGCACCGGCTAAATAATAGCCGGTGAACTTGCGCATTTCGCCACTAAGTTGCTTATTTTAGGCACATCTATTCTCTGGCTCCTTTCCGCCTGATGTCGTCGGCATTCCGACCGTCGGGCGTTGCACACCTCCCCCCCCCCGATACGCGCATCGACTCGGCCCATCTTTTCGGCCGGTTGGTGTAATTGTCTATCCCATTCCCGCGGTAATCCGTTTTTCCACATGGTCGACACGTTTCGCCGGCGCCGTACGTCTACACGTCGCGCCCTCCTCTTCCTAATGCTGACCGTTTCTTTTCCCACCGTCAGCCTGGCCCAGCAGTGTTATATCGAACAGGCCTATCAGTGCGGTCCAGGCACGTTGTGTGGGCAGGATGGGACCTGCAAGCCGATCGCAACCGTCATCCCCGGCACAATCTACTGGGTGGACCAGGCGACCGGTAAAGACACCGACCCGGGGACGCAGTTGCGCCCCTGGAAGACGATCACGCGGGCGGCGCAGGGCAACGAATTGAGCCCGGGCGACGGCGGGCTGGTACGTGCCGGCACGTATTACGAAACTATCACCCCGAAACGAGGCGGAACGGCCGGCAACCCGATCACCTACGCGGCCTACCCCGGGGAGGAAGTAATCGTCTCCGGCGCCGAGCCGCTGACGGGCACCTGGACCAAGAGCGGAAACATCTGGTCGATGAAGTGGCCGTACGCCGAGTGGCTCGAAGGCGATCTCAACAGGTTCACCTACAACCGTGGCGGGGTCATCAAATACGACGCTTCCCGGCATCGGGAACTGGTGATCGCCAACGGCGAGGTGTTATTGCCTTTCTTCAACAACCTGACCACCTGGCAGCCGGCGTTTACCCCCACCACCCTGCCCCTGGGCACGTTCTTCATCAAAGGAACAGGATCGCTGGCAACCGGCACAGTGGGTAAACCGGAAACCATCTATATCCGACTACCCGGCGACGCCAATCCGAATCAGGCGAAGCTGGAAACCAGCCGGAAAGGCCACCTCTTCAATGCCTCCGGCAATTCCGAGTGTTCGGCTAAAGTGCCCGGTACAACCCTGCCTCCCCATAGTCATCTGCGTCTGACTGGTTTCACGTTCCGGCACCTCTCGAACGTGCTCAAACAGGGCGCCGTATGCACTGGCAGCGAGGCGACCTGGATCGATAACATCGTCGTCGAATGGACCAACGGCACAGGCATCCTGCTGTTCGGGTCGAACCATCTCATCCGTGGCGTCCGGGCCTACTACAACGGCATCGACGGCTTCAAGGGAGGCGTCAACGAGACCCTGGGTTGTAATAACTGCACGGTGGCCCATAGCGTCTCGAAATACAACAACTGGAAAGGGTACGACCCCTTCCATGAATCGGGGGGTGGGAAGTGGACCTACACGACGAACAGCCTGTTTACGCAGCTCGATTTCTCGGAGAACGAGGGGCCCGGACTCTGGCTGGACACCGATAATAACAACAACATTATCGAGCGCAGCCGTTTCCACGCCAACCGGGGGGCCAATCTGTTCATCGAGGTCAATAGCGACAACAACCTCGTGCGTAACAATGTGAGCACGATGGCGCGGACGGCGCACCCCGTTGTGGGCGAGATATGGTACGACAAGTGGAACGGCATCGTGGGCAATCGCTTTATCGGCCACGGGATGGTCGTGGACGTGAGCGCCGGCACCCGAATCGTCCATAACACGTTCTTGGGCAACCTCGCGAGCGGGCTTCGGATCGGATCCGACGAGCGAGGCGACGCCACCGACACCGGGTTTTACAACAACCTGTTTCTGGATAACGTTCAGGGCAACGCCAGCGCCGAAATAGCCTACGAAAAATACATCGAGCTGGCCCCAGCGCTTACCAACAAAGGCAACGGGAACGCGTATTGGCCGCACACTTCCGCGGCGTATTTCACGTTCCACTTCGAGCCCAAAGGCGGTTCCGGGCTGGCCGGCTTCGAGACCAACAGCCTGCCCGCCTGGCGGACATGGTCGAAGACCGACGCCACGTCGACCATGGTGACCACGAGCCAGCCGCATGTTCTGAACCTGGACGACCCTGCCGCCGGCTGGATGCTGGCCGTGAATTCTCAGTTTGCCGGCAAGGCCGTGGCGCTACCGGCCGGCGTGCCGGCCGTCACGACGGACTTCTTTGGAAACGCCCGGCCGGCAACCGCCAGCGCGCCGGGCGCCCATCAGGGCGCGAGCCCGTCGATCGATATCGCTCTGACGAAGGGCTTCAACCTCGTCGGCCTCCCGCTCGAAGTCACCAATGCCAACGTCACGTCCGTCTTCCCGACGGGCACCGCCGGCACGTTCATGAGCTTCAACGGCAGCATCCTGTCTGCCCCGAACCCGGCCGTGTTAAAACCGGGCGAAGGCTACTGGCTCCATTTCGCCGCGGCCACGACGCAACGGGTAGCCGGCCTGCCAGTCGCCTCGCGGACGTGGACGCTGCGCGCCGGCTGGAATATCGTTTCGGGGCCGACCTGCGCGGTCTCGCTGGACGCCGTCGACGACCTCTCCAGCGCCATCGACCACCGGCTCTTTTTTGGATTCGAGGGCAGATATGTGGTGCCGGACGGCAATCTCCTGGTGCCAGGCAAAGGCTACTGGGTATTCGCAACGAAGGCGGCCACGGCTACCCTGACGTGCGGGAGCGCGGCCAAAAGCGCGCCGGCTGTCGCGGCATCCGCCGGGGGTGAGGACGTGCTGGCGTCGAAAGACCATCCAGAAGAACTCACCCGGCGACTGGCCGCGTTGCCCCCGGTGCCATCCGCGCTCGATGCCCATCAGGAGGGCCTCGCTACCGCGGATGAGCCCCTGCCAACCGCGTTCGCCCTCGAACAGAATTACCCGAATCCGTTCGGGGAGCGGACCGAGATCCGGTTCGCCCTGCCCGATGCCGAGCAGGTGACGCTCCGAGTCATCGACCTGCTGGGCCGCGAAGTGCTCCGTGTCGTCGACGCCAACCGGCCGGCCGGTTGGCACGTGGTCGACCTCTCGGCCGAATCGCTCTCCAGCGGAATGTACATCTACGAACTCACCGCCGGCGCTCACCGCGCC